>JAHHQT010000112.1 GCA_020026215.1 Muribaculaceae bacterium | reverse complement strand
CTGCATTGTGAACGTTGCCATAGGTCATGGCGTACGCTGTCTTCCAAATATTTAGGGATACGGGTATAAGGAGTTTTTGTTTCTTCTGTAATTTGGTTAATCATTCTGAATTCCAAAGCATTCACGTATTTCAACGGTTGCTCTGTATCTTCAGCAAAAACATTACTCGCTGCCAATGCTGGCAGGAACAACATTAATCTTAATAAAGACTTAGTTAGGTTTTTCATAATTATGATTTTAAATTAGTTCTACAAATATATAATTTTTGGAGCATGCGACCATTCCGTTTACATGAAATTTTGCTTCACACGGAATATTGCCAAGGCTATTGGAATTAAATCAGTATCAATTTGACCTTTTAATTCAAACAGCAAACCCTCTTTCTTCGTTTTGTATTTATCAATGATAAGTTGATAAGTCGCTTCGTCTATCACCTTATAGTAGTCCACAATCTTGTTCAGTTGAATCAACTTGGCGATATGCGAACAGACAGTCGATTTCTTCAAATCACGCAATTTGGCAATGGCTGGAATGTCATAGCCATGTTCATACAGATATAAGGTGATATTTTCTGACGAGCCATTTTCGTTGGCAGGCAATCCCTTAAACTTACGAATCACACCGATAAACTGTTTACCATAGCGAACGAGTTTATTGTTACCCACTCCCGAAATATTGGCAAATTCTTCAATAGAAATCGGTTGCTTTTCTACCATATCCTGCAAAACTTGGTCGCCAAAGATAATATAGGCAGGAACACCTTCTTTCTTCGACAAGACAAAGCGCAAGTCCTTCAAATTGTTGAATAACTGCTCTTGTGGTGAAACCTTTTTAATAGCCGACTCTTTCAATTTCTTACGATCATGGAACACAATCTTTGACATCATCACCAGACCGTTGCCACGGACAACATCCCAACCGTATGACGTAATCTTCAAATGGTTCTTTTCGTTATAGGCAATTTCAAACAAACCGATTTGCACCATTTGCAGAATATAACGACTCCAAACCACTGCCGACAAGGTAGCTCCGACACCGAAAGTCTTGATTTTATCCAGACCTCTTTCCAATATTTTGGCATTACGAGCACCCCGCAACACATCAATCAAAGTAAGGAAACCAATTTTCTGTTCAGCTCTGGCCACGGCACTAATCGCCATTTGACATAATTTTGTACCGTCGAAACGTTCAGGAGGATTCTTGCAAACATCACAATTGCCACAATCATGGTCAAAGCGTTCATTGAAATAACTTAACAGCATACGACGGCGACAAACACTTGCTTCTGCATATTGCTGCATACGTGTCAATTTCTCCTTGTTGATTTCAGTTTGTCCTGACTCCTCAACAAAGTGATTCAACATCGCCACATCACCATAGGAATAGAACATCAGCGTATCTGAAGGCATTCCGTCACGTCCAGCCCTACCGATTTCCTGATAGTAGCATTCCACATTCTTCGGCATATTGAAATGAATCACCCAACGGATATTGCTCTTGTCAATCCCCATCCCGAAGGCAATCGTAGCACAAATAATCTGTATTTCATCGTCCAGAAACTGTTGTTGCACTTGTTGGCGCTGATTATTACTCAATCCTGCATGATAACAAGCCACCCTATAGCCTTCACGTAGAAGGAAAGCCTCTACCTTCTCGGTATTGGCACGGCTCAAACAATAGACAATACCACTCTGTCCTTTGTGCTCTGCAATGAAATCCGCTATACGTTCCAACTTTTGGGCATCATTGAAGTTTGGAACAACATTCAACGACAAATTAGGACGGTCGAATGACGAAATAAACAATTTGGCATTTTTCAAACCTAATTGTTTCAATATATCATCGCGGGTTATCTTATCGGCTGTAGCGGTCAATGCCATAATCGGCACATTGGGAAATGTTTTCTTCAATACCGCCAATTTAGTGTATTCAGGTCGGAAGTCATGCCCCCATTGTGAAATACAGTGCGCCTCATCAATAGCAATCAGATTGATTTTCAAGGATGATGACCACATCTCAATTTCCGACAACAGCCTTTCTGGAGAAATATAAAGAAGTTTGATTTGCCCTGCAAATACTTTCTCTACAATTTCACGGTTACTCGTTTCTGTCTGCATACTGTTGATGGCAGCCGCAGGAATACCATTGCTTCGCAAGGCATCCACCTGGTCTTTCATCAATGCCAATAGCGGTGATACAACAATGGCACAGCCGTCGGACAACAAAGCCGGGATTTGATAACAAACCGACTTGCCGCCACCAGTAGGCATCAATACCATTGCATCTCCCCCTTGGGCAACATGTTCAATTACATCATATTGAATAGGACGAAAGCTGTCGAAACCATAAAATTGTTTCAACAGCTTCAGTGATGTCTTTTTAATATCTATATTAGAAGGCATTCTTTTCTCCTCGGAACGCGTTTACAATAGTCCTTATTATAATTTTAATATCCAGTCCCAATGACCAAGTTTCAATGTATCTCACATCGTATTCGACACGTTTCTCCATTTGCCAAAGTTCCTCAGTCTGACCACGGTATCCATAAACCTGAGCCAATCCTGTAATACCCGGTTTAATCATGTGTCGAACCATATATTTATCAATCAACTTACTGTATTCTTCGGTTTGTTTCACCATGTGAGGACGTGGACCGACAACTGACATATTACCCACAAGCACATTCAAGAATTGAGGCAATTCATCGATACTTGACTTTCTCAAGAAATCGCCCACCTTAGTTTTTCGAGGGTCATTCTTGGTCGCCTGTTTGGTATCAGCATCAGCATTGACCTTCATCGAACGGAACTTATAGCAAGTAAATTCCTTGCCTCTGTATCCCGTACGTTTCTGCTTGAAGAAAATCGGACCCGGTGATGAAATCTTGATGGCAATAATAATTGGAATCAAGATAGTACAAGAAACCAATAGGATTGCAATGATTGAAAATACCAAGTCAAACACTCGCTTCAAGAAACGGTTAATATATGATTGCAATGGGTTCGGACGATAGACCAAAATAGGAATGTTTCCAAATGAAGACAATGAAAATGTAGTCGTCATAAAACCGCTAATCATCGGTACATAGAAGAATTGTACATCGTGATTGTCGGCAATTTTGATAACTTCACCCACATTGGCTTCTTCCGAAGGTAACGAACAATATATTTCATCTACATTTTCCTTGACAACAAATTGTTCCAATTCTGATAATTTACCAGTGATTTTCACATCCTTGTATTTTCCATTATCGAAGATTCCTATCACCTTATAGCCATACCCTTTATCGCACTTAATTTCCTGATACATACGCTTTGACGTACCATTCCATCCGACAATGACAATACGGCGGAAATTCAATCCACGACGACGGAAGAATTTCAGAATCATTCTGGAAGAAATCCACCAGAAACCCAACAAGGCATAGAGCAACAGATAGAAATAGACATAAACCCGAATAGGAATGTCTTCAAACCCCATGATAAACATGAAGGTAATCATACTGCACACATGTACCAGAGCTGCCTTGATCAGTATCCCCAGCACCTTATCCACAAACAGGATACGCTTGGTATGAACTTCAGAGTAAAAGTAAATAACGGGCACATAAGAAATGTTGATAAGCAACCAAGTGATTTTGTTTTTAAAATCACCGATGTCAGCAACATTAAATATAATAAAGAGATAGACCAAGTTCAGAATAACGAAATCGAAAATAGTCAAAATCTTTAATATAAAACTGCCATATCTTCCCTTGCTATCCACAATCGACATTTTTACTATAAATATCCGCATCACACGTCAAGGTGCGGTGCGGATACTTAAAATTAATAATCTATTTAATTATAGCTTATCGTCAATAAGCTCAATTTTCTTCTCTAAAGCTGCCAATTCTTCTTTGGCTTTAGCTACACGGCGTTCCATTTCTTTAAGTACGCTGTTGCCTGACTTAGAGGAAACATTGAAGAATCCAAGATTATTTTCATAAGTCTTGATTTCATTGTGTTTCGATTCGTATTGGCGAACCAATTTTTCACGTTCACGGAACAAACGATTCTTGTCGTTAGCCAATTCTTCAACATTGTTTGCATAGTTTTCAAAACGAGCACGAGTTTCGTTGATGTCAAACTTGTCGTATGCTGCATTCAATGCGTTCTTATAGTCTTCGTAAAGTTTGTCTTTTTCTTTGTAAGGAACGTGACCTATACCTTGGAATTCAGCAGACAAAGCCTTTAACAATTTCTTGATTTCTTCTTTAGAAAGATTTTCATCGATTGTCTTCAATTTTTCAACAACGGCTTTCTTTGCTTTCAAGTTGTCATGTTCAACTTTACGAACATTCGTTGTATTTTTATTCTTGTTTTCAAAGAAATAGTCGCAAGCTGCAATGAAACGTTTCCAAACAGCATCTCCGCTCTTTTTGGCAACAGGACCGATAGTCTTCCATTCCTTTTGCAAAGCTGTCAATTCATCAGCAGTCTTCTTCCAGTCTGTAGAATCTTTCAAAGCCTCAGCCTTTTCACACAATTCATGTTTTTTAGCCAAGTTTTGAGCAGATTGGTCTTTCATCACCTTGAAGAATTCAGCTTTTGCAGCGAAGAACGCGTCGCAAGTTTTACGGAAACGTGCAAACAAGTCGTTATTGACTTTACGAGAAGCAAAACCTAATGTTTTCCAGCGTTCTTGCAAAGCAATAATTTGTTTTGTAGCTTCGTCCCATTTCAAATAAGTACCAAGTTGAGAGAAATCGATAGCTTCCGCTTCTTCACAAATAGCCACTTTAGCATCTTCGTTTTCTTTTTCTCTGCCTTTCTTCTCATCAAAGAATGCTTGGTGTTTTTTATTGATTACTGTAGATGCTTCTTTGAAGCGTTTCCACAAGTCTTCTCTTAAATCTTTAACAACTGGACCGATTTCTCGCCATTTGTCGTGCAATTCCTGCAATTTTTTGAAAGCGGCAATTACATCATTTTCAGAAGCAAGACCTTCAGCCTCTACACAT
>JAHHQT010000012.1 GCA_020026215.1 Muribaculaceae bacterium | reverse complement strand
ATATAGCGGCCTACACCTGCGCTTTTTATATTTTCAGTAGCAATGGAAATGGCTTTAGGTGAAATATCTGAACCGTAGATTTTGTATTCAAATTCACGTTCTTGACTGTCGTCGTTGTAGATTTCGTCGAACATTTCGCCGTCGAAGTCGCTCCATTTCTCAAAAGCAAAATTATTGCGGAACACACCCGGGTTGATGTTGGCTCCGATTAGGGCTGCCTCAATCAAGAATGTACCTGAACCACACATTGGGTCAACAAAGTTGCTGTCGCCTTTCCAGCCTGTTTTCAAAATCAAGCCTGCTGCCAAAACTTCGTTGATAGGAGCTTCTGTCTGAGCCACACGATAACCGCGTTTGTGTAGGGATTCTCCCGAACTGTCCAAAGATATAGTCACGGTGTCGTTCAAAATGTGAACATTCAAAAGTAGGTCGGCATTCACCAGACGGATAGACGGACGTTTGTTGAAACGTTCGGAAAAGAAGTCGGCGATTGCGTCTTTTACTCGGTATGTAACAAATTTTGAGTGACGGAAATCCTCACTGTTCACCACTGAGTCAATGGCAAATGTCTGGTCGGCTTTCAAATATTGTGTCCAATCAAATTTCTTAACCTCATCATACAATTGATCTGTATCGCTCGCTTTGAAGCTGTAGATTGGTTTTAAGATTCGCAATGCTGTACGGCAACAGAAGTTGGCTTTGTACATCATGCGTTTGTCGCCTTTGAATGATACCATTCTTCGACCAATTTCCACATCTTGTGCGCCTAATTGATTCAATTCTTCTGCTAAAACATCTTCTAATCCTTGGAAGGTTTTAGCGATAAGAGTCATTTCCTCGTTCATTATATATCTTGCTTATGTCTTAATATATTATTAGCTCTTGCTTGTGTAAGTTTCTCTCCTTCAGCCACATCCTCGGTAATCCAAATGTTACCGCCGATAATGGTGTTTTTGCCGATGTGAATACGTCCCAATACGGATGTGTTGGAATAGATAATCACATTGTCGCCGATAATAGGGTGGCGTGGAATACCCTTGATAGGGTTGTTGTTTTCGTCGTAGGAGAAACTCTTGGCACCCAATGTTACCCCTTGGTAAAGTTTCACATTGTTGCCGATGATGGCAGTGGCACCGATTACCACACCTGTACCGTGGTCAATGGCAAAATATTCACCGATGGTTGCTCCGGGGTGAATGTCGATACCGGTTTCAGAGTGTGCCATTTCGCTGATCATGCGCGGAATGACAGGCACACCCAATACCATCAGTTCGTGTGCGATACGATAGTTGATGATGGCACGGATGGCAGGATAGCAGTAGATGACTTCTTCCCGGCTTTCTGCCGCAGGGTCACCACGATAGATTGCACATACGTCAGTGTGAAGTATGCGTCGCATTTCAGGAAGATAGTGGATGAATTGAGCTGCCATGTCGGTAGCTGTTGCTTTCAATGCTTGGGCATCGTATTCTTCCTCTTGTTTTCCCAATGCAAGACCTGCTATGATTTGATTGATGAGCAATGTGTTGAGTTTTTCACATTTCAAGCCCATCACGTATTCCAAATTGTAAGAGTTGATTTCGTCCTTCCCGAAGAATCCAGGAAAGAGAAGGGTACGGCAAATGTCAACGATACTTCTGATAGAGTCTTGTGACGGCAACGGTTCGCCATCCAATCTCATCCGACACATGTGGCACAATGAGGATTCAATTGACAATTTATTCACTGTCTCTTTCATCTTGTCCTCGTGCTGATAAGTCTTGTTCATCTTTATGAAATATGTTGAATTTGCACCAATTAAAGCACAAAGTTACGAACTTTTTGTTGATTGTAAGATATGGTGGCTCTAAGTTTTTTATTTTTTTCCTGTGATAATGGTCTTAATATCGTTCAACTTGTTCAAAGCCTCCATAGGAGTCAAATTGTTGATGTCGGTATTCAATATTTCATCCCTTACCTGGCTCAATACAGGGTCGTCCAACTGGAAGAAGGACAACTGTACGTTTTTATCTACTTTTGTGCTGATTTTTGACAAGTTTTTGTTCACTTCTCCGCGGTTTTCGGATTGCTCCAATTCCAATAGAACTTGGTCGGCACGTTTGACTATACTTGCAGGAAGTCCTGCGAGTTTTGCCACATGGATACCGAAGCTGTGTTCACTTCCTCCACGTTCCAGTTTTCTGATAAACACCACTTTGCCGTTGATTTCTTTGACAGCCACGTTGTAGTTCTTGATACGGTGGTATTGTTTTTCCATCTCGTTCAATTCGTGGTAGTGGGTAGCAAACAGAGTTTTGGCATGGAAACGTGGGTGCTCGTGGATGTATTCCACAATTGCCCAGGCAATGGAAATTCCGTCGTAGGTACTTGTTCCGCGTCCCAACTCGTCGAACAATACCAAACTGCGTTCGCTCAAGTTGTTCAAGATGGAGGCCGCTTCGTTCATTTCTACCATAAAGGTAGATTCCCCAAGTGAAATGTTGTCGGATGCACCGACACGCGTAAAGATTTTGTCAACAATACCGATTTTTGCTGCCTCGGCAGGAACAAAACATCCGATTTGTGCCAAGAGGGTAATCAAGGCGGTCTGACGTAACAAGGCTGACTTACCTGCCATGTTCGGTCCCGTAATCATGATGATTTGCTGAGTCTCGGCACCAAGTTCAATGGAGTTGCTGATATAGGTTTCGCCTAAAGGAAGCTGTTTTTCGATAACAGGGTGACGGCCTTCTGTGATGGAAATATCCAGACTGTCGTTCACTTCGGGACGATTGTATTGGTTTTCGATAGATGCTCGGGTGAATGACAACAGACAGTCCAAGCGTGCAATCAAACCTGAGTTTAACTGGATGGCTGGAATGTAGGAGCTGATAAAGGCTATCAATTCATTGAAAATGCGGTTTTCGATGGATTGAATCTTGTCCTCTGCTCCCAAAATCTTTTCTTCGTATTCTTTCAATTCCTCGGTGACATAGCGTTCTGCGCTGACCAAGGTCTGCTTGCGAATCCATTCAGGCGGCACTTTGTCCTTGTGTGTATTACGGACTTCGATATAGTAGCCGAACACGTTGTTATAGGAGATTTTCAAACTTGGAATACCTGTGCGTTCGCTTTCGCGTTGTTGGATTTGCATCAGGTAGTCCTTGCCCGAATAGGCAATTTCGCGCAAGTTGTCCAATTCCTCGTCAACCCCCGAATTGATGACATTGCCACGGTTGATGGCATTTGGTGCGTCGGGGTTGATTTCTCTGCCGATTTTGTCGCGTACGGCGGCACACGAATTGAGTTGGTCGCCGAAAGAGCGTAAAACGGAATTGTCGCTGTTTTCGCAGTATTGCTTGATAGGAGCAATGGCAGTCAATGCGGTTTTCAATTGGACGGTCTCACGAGGGGTGATTCTGCCCACCGCCACTTTGGAAACCAGACGTTCCATATCGCCGATTACTTCCAATTGGTTCTTCAATTCCTCACGGCCTTCGCGGTCCTTGAAGAAATATTCCACCACATCCAAACGGTCGTTGATGTTCTTGACCGATTTCAACGGGAATAGAATCCAGCGGCGCAACAAACGTGCTCCCATAGGAGTTGTGGTGCGGTTGATAACATCCAAAAGGCTCTTGCCTTCTTCGTTCATCGGTTCAATCAGTTCAAGGTTACGGATGGTGAAACGGTCCAGACGCACATACTTCTCTTCTTCAATGCGTGAAAGGGAATTGATGTGGCTGATTTGTGTATGTTGGGTAAGGTCAAGGTAATACAGAATGGCACCCGATGCAATAATGGCATTGCTCATTTTGTAAACGCCGAAACCTTTCAAACTTTTGGTCTCGAATTGTTTTAGAAGTCTGTCTGTTCCTGCTTCTTCGGTAAACATCCATTCTTCCATTTCGTAGGTCAAGTATTTTGCTGTGAAAGTCGTGTCAAATCTTTTCTTGCAGGATCTCTCCACCAAGACTTCTTTCGGGGCGAAGTTCGACAATAGTTTGTCCACATAGTCGATAGTTCCTTCGGCAGTCATGAATTCACCCGTACTGATGTCGAGGAAGGAAACACCGCAGGCGTTCTTTCCAAAATGCACGGCTGCGAGGAAGTTGTTTTCTCGGCAGTTGAGCATATTGCCGTTCAAGGCAACACCCGGTGTTACCAGTTCCGTGATACCGCGTTTCACCAGCTTCTTGGTTAGTTTTGGGTCTTCGAGTTGTTCGCAGATGGCGACACGTTTCCCGGCTCTCACCAATTTAGGCAAATAGGTGTCGAGCGCATGATGTGGGAAGCCAGCCAATTCGATGTGCTGGCCTGGTCCGTTTGCACGTTTTGTAAGAGTAATTCCAAGAATTTCTGATGCGATGATGGCATCGGAAGAGAAGGTTTCATAAAAATCCCCCACCCTGTAAAGCATGATTGCATCGGGGTGTTTCTTCTTCATTTCGAAGAACTGTTTCATCAAAGGGGTTTCTACTATTTTTTTTGCCACGATTTTTCAATTTTAATACTTACAAAGTTACAATTTTTTCTTTATAACCGCTAAATTATTATCTTTGTAGATAGTAATCGTTTCCTTATGGGCACAGATGCTAAAAATATCAAACTTTCGGTGATAGTCCCTTTCTATAATGCTGAAAAGGATTTGAAGCGATGTGTTGAATCGTTGATGCAACAAATTGATGATACCATGGAATTAATTCTAATCAATGATGCCTCGACAGATTCAAGTATGTCTGTGTTGCGAAACGTGTTGCAGAAACTGGGAAATCCCCAAAGTGTACACCTTCTCGAAAATGAATATAACAAGGGCGCTGCCCTTACCCGCCAATATGGTCTGGACAAGGCGCAGGGTGAATTTTTCATCTATTGCGATGCCGACGACTGGATTGAGGACGGTATGTTCCGCACTTTGCTCGCCTGTGCCGAAGAACGCCAAGCCGATGTGGTTTGTTCTCCGTTTTACTATGATTTTGAAAAAGGCTCCAAGAGGGTTGATTTCAAAACACAGACTTTCCCTAATTTGAATGATGCGCCTTTGGATACCGTTCATTTCTCGCTTTGTAACAAAATTATCCGTAGGAAAATTGTCACTGAACACAAGTTACAATTTTTCCCCTATGTGAATTGTTGGGAAGATTTAGGACTCGTATCGAGGGTTTTAATGTTCACAAACCGTGTAGAGATTATTGACAAACCGTTCTATCACTACATCAAAATCGGTAACGAATCTCTTTCGTCCGCATCCATGGAGCGTGTGCTCAACGACCATCTGACCTTGGTGCCGTTGATGGAAAAATGGATAGCCGACGGGCATACACAATTTGTTGCCGATTATGCCGGTTTTCTGAAATTCTTGAAATTCACAGCCAAAATCAAGCTACTGCGAGGCAAGAACAAGGACATTCGCCGATGGAAAGCTACTTTTTCTGAGACTAACAAGGGCATTTTGAGCTATAAGAATGTGCCTTGGCATTATAGAATCTTGTTTTTCTTGGTGAATATTCTCCCTGTGGGGTTGGTGGATTTCGTGTTTAAAAAGATTTTATAAGTATTGGTTTCGACATATTTTACAAAAAGATTTGCGAGAGGGACGTTATAAAGAAGGTTCTTTGTCATTTTTTCATTATCTTTTTTCATTTTATGTTACTAATATTATAAATTTGTGATATTAATGGTTCTTTATTAATAAATACGACTTTGGAAAATACAGAATATAATTCATTGAATCTTTCTCCTGCCGTTGAAGAGAAAATGATTGAAGATGCTTTCAACGATGTGCTTGACGGTTATTTGAAAAGCAATCACCGTAAGAAAGTTGAAATTATAAAACGTGCATATAATTTTGCAAAGTCGGCTCATAGCGGTATTCGTCGCCGTTCAGGAGAACCTTATATTTTGCACCCGATAGCCGTAGCCAAGATTGTCAGTCAGGAAATTGGTTTGGGCTCTACTTCCATTTGTTCAGCATTGCTCCACGATGTCGTGGAGGATACGGAATATACGGTTGAGGACATTCGTATCAATTTTGGTGACAAGATTGCACAGATTGTGGATGGTCTGACCAAGATTTCCGGTGGTATTTTCGGTGACAAGGCATCCTTGCAGGCTGAGAATTTCCGCAAACTGCTCCTTTCCATGGCGGAAGATGTGCGTGTGATTCTGATTAAGATGGCTGACCGTTTGCATAATATGCGTACTTTGGGATCAATGCTCCCGAGCAAGCAGTACAAAATTGCGGGTGAAACGCTTTACATCTATGCGCCTTTGGCTCATCGTCTGGGCTTGTTTGCCATCAAGACGGAGTTGGAGGACTTGAGCTTGAAATATCAGCATCCTGACAAATACAACGACATTAAACAAAAGATTGCCCAATCTGAAGCACAACGCGAGCACGCATTTGAACATTTTGCCGCTCCTATCCGTGCCGACTTGGACAAGATGGGCTTAAAATATACTATCAATGCCCGCGTGAAATCTATTTTCTCCATTTGGCGTAAAATGGAAATGAAGCATTTGGATTTCGAGGGGGTATATGACTTGTATGCGGTTAGAATCGTGTTTGATTGCGACAACGAAGAAGATGAAAAGAAAATCTGTTGGAACATCTATACAATTATCACCGAGCATTACCGACTGCACCCGTTCCGCATCCGTGATTGGTTGAGCACACCGAAACCTAACGGATATCAGGCTCTTCACGTTACTGTGATGGGCGACGACGGCAACTGGGTGGAAGTGCAGATTCGTAGCCGTAAGATGGACGACATTGCCGAACGTGGCTTTGCCGCTCACTGGAAATATAAAATTGGTGAAAGTGAAGAGGAAACCGAATTGGAAGAATGGTTGAAGAAGATTACGGATATTCTGAAAGACCCTACTCCTTCGGGCATCGATTTGTTGGATACCATCAAATTGAATCTTTACTCTCACGACATCAGTATCTTTACGCCTAAGGGAGACTTGATTACTTTCCCTAAGGGGGCAACTGTACTTGATGTGGCTTATTCCTTGCATACCGAATTGGGCTCTCATGCCATTGCTGGTAAGGTGAATCACAAGTTGGTGCCAATCTCCTACGTATTGCACAGTGGTGACCAGGTTGAGGTATTAACCTCTGCTACCCAACAACCGGAACAGGAATGGCTGGGCATGGTCAAGACTGCGAAAGCTACCAACCGTATTCAGGCACAGTTGAAGAAGGAAAAGAAGAAAATCATTGATGCCGGTGAGCAGAAGGTGATTAAGGCGCTTGAAAAGTCGAAACCTGACGACATCAGCAAGTACATTGACAAGTTGATGGCCTATTTCCACATGTCGCAACGCGACGACTTGTTCTATGCGGTGGGGCTTGAAACCATTGTATTGACACCGAGTGTGTTGAAGACTGCTTTCAAGCAGAAACAAAATGAAAAGAAATCAAGCATTTTAAATAAACTTTGGTTGTTCTCTGATAAGAAAAAGAACAACAATCAGTCCGAACCTGTAAAGAAAGAGGGAAAGAAACTGAATTTCAAGGAGATTTATGTCCTCAAAACAGAAAACGGAATCAAGAACTATGAGATTGCACCTTGTTGCAGTCCTATCCCGGGTGATGATGTGGTTGGCTATGTTGACGACAACAATCACGTGGTGGTACATAAGATGGACTGTGGTATTGCTTCCAAGCTCAAGAGTACTTTTGGAAACCGATTGATTGCCACAAAATGGGAAGAATCACCGTTGGTATCTACCTTCCTGACTACAATTTCTATTGAAGGAATTGACAGAATGGGCATTTTGCGTGAGTTGATTCACGAAATTTCCATCAATATGGCCATTGATATGCGTAAGCTCAACATCGAAGCGAAAGACGGCATTTTCAAGTGCAGTATGGTCTTGAAAGTTTCAGATGCTAAAATTGTGGATCGTCTTTGTCGTCAGATTAAGAAGATTGACGGCGTGAAGAAGGCGGTCAGAATCAGTTAATTTTTAGATTTTAAATTCTATGATGCAATCGCGTAAAAACTTTGATAAAAATTCGTTGTTTCGCATCCTGCTCTTTATTGTGGCATTGGGTGTCATCACGTATTTTTATCCCGATAAAGCAGACAGGGACTATAAGTATTCGATTGGCAAACCCTGGTCATATCCATTGCTGACTGCGCCTTTCGATATGCCTATATTGCTCGACTCAGCCTCTATGGCGGAGAAAAAGGATAGTATTGACCGAACATTCATTCCGTACTTCAAAATTGAAGAGAAAGCGCAGAAAACAGTTTGCGACTATGTGCGTGGCTACTACAAGATTTCGAAGTTCACGGGCGAGTTGAAAAGGGTTGAGGACCATTTGCGTCATTTGTATGCTGTCGGTATCGTTGAAAACGAAGTTTACGCAAAAATAAAATCAGGAGAACTTCCTAAAATCAAGGTCTTGAACAACAATCAGGCGCGTCTTGTGGATACGAAAGGCATGTATTCCGTCAAGACAGCCTATGCTTATTTGGATTCAGTGATGCAGGGCTCTGCCAGTGTGCGTAACTTGAACCTTTCGAGCTTCATGGCTCCGAATATGCTCTATGACCAGGTAAATTCTTCCAAGTATCTGGAAGATATGTACCGTGCTTCTTTGGCTTCTCCTGGCATCATCCAACGTGGGGAAAGAATCGTTGACCGCGGTGAGATTGTTACTCCGCAGATTGCCTTGATGCTTCATTCCTACCAGACTTTGAAAAAACAGCATGCCGATTCCCATGTCAAGGTGAAGGCACATTATCCGATTGCAGGTTTTGCGTTGATTATCGGTACATTGTTGTTATTCCTATATTTGTTCTTGTCGATGCACAGAACAACCATTTTCTACAACAACCGTAAATTGACGTTCGTAGTGGCTTTGGTGACTATCTTCTCCATTTCAGCCTCTACCCTGTTCTCTACCATACATTCATCCATTTATTTCATACCAATTTCATTGGTAACCATCTTGCTGACTACTTTCTTCGACTCTCGTACAGCATTCTTCGTATCTGTGGTGCAAGTGTTGATTTGTAGTTTGATGGTAAATTTCAACCTTGAATTCATCTTCTTGCATTTGGTGGCTTGTGTAATTGCCATCGATACTTTGCAGGAATTGTCAAAACGTTCGCAATTAATACGCACGGCGATGTTCATCCTCTTGGGATATTCAGTGGTTTATGTAGCTATCAATATTATGATGGAAGGCAACTTGAATTCCGTAAATCCAAGAACATTTATGTATTTCGGAGTAAATGCCATCATGTTGTCATTCGCCTATGTCTTGATTTTTGTCCTCGAAAAGATGTTCGGTTTTGTGTCAAAAGTGACATTGGTTGAGCTTTCCGACGTGAACAATCCGTTGTTGCGAGAATTGTCTGAGAAATGTCCGGGTACATTCCAGCACTCATTGCAATTATCCAATTTGGTTTCAGAAGCAGCGCATGAAATCGGTGCAAATACCCAATTGGCACGTGCGGGAGCCTTGTATCACGATATTGGTAAAATGGAAAATCCGGCATTCTTCACCGAGAATCAAATGGATGTCAATCCGCATGAAGTATTGACACCGGAACAGAGTGCCAAGATTGTGGTACGTCATGTGGCAGACGGCTTAAAACGTGCTGAAAAGGCGAAACTGCCGATGGTCATCCGTGACTTCATTTCACAGCATCACGGTAAGAATTTGGCTCAGTATTTCTATACGACAGCTTGTAATAACAACGGCGGAGAACCTGTCGATCCCGAACCTTACAGATATCCGGGGCCTAATCCGCAGACCAAGGAAACGGCAATTTTGATGATGGCAGATGCCACAGAGGCAGCCTCACGCAGTTTGAAGGAATATTCCGAAGAAACCATCATCGCATTGGTTGACAAGATTGTGGACGGACAGATTGCGAAAGGCTTGCTGAAAGAAGCACCATTAAGTTTCCGTGATGTGGAAAAAGTGAAAGGTGTTTTCATATCCCGTTTGAAAACCATGTACCATGCCCGCATAGCCTATCCGGAATTAATCAAGAAAGATAAATAGAGCCCTGTTCATGACCCTAAAGTAACAGGATAGGTAACTTGTCATCTTAGAGGGAGAAAAGTGCTGAGAATGGCCTTAAAACATAAATCCCGCAGTCTATATTAGGCTGCGGGATTCGTTATATTAAACAAGTTTTTATGAGTTATTTTGGTTGCCAGTCTTTGATATATTGGAAGTGTGTCTCATTATTCGGTTGAATGGTGATGTGATCTCTTGTAACCGCCCAGCTCTTACCAGAAATATTGGGTTCTTTTGTCCTTTCGCCTTTTGTATTATGTATAAATATCTATATTATTGACCGCGCAATAATATAGATATTAGTCGTTAATTTCAGTAGTTTTTTAGTTGACTTAGAAACTGTCAAATTGTAGTGGAAGAAGTTTTCCTATTCCGTCCACCACATAAACTTTCTCGCTACCGTATAAATAAATTTTAATTGGTGAGCCGTTTAATTTTTCATATTCCAGAATAGCCTGTCTGCAAGCTCCACATGGTGAAATTGGATAAGGTGTGAATTTACCGTCTTGAAAAGCTGCAATAGCTAATTTGTGGAATTTGGCATCAGTATATTTTGAGTGTGCATAATAAACCGCTGTTCTTTCTGCGCATGTTCCTGACGGAAATGCTGCATTTTCTTGATTTGAACCCCCTACTATTTTCCCATTAGATAATAATACTGCTGCCCCTACATTGAATTTACTGTATGGTGCATATGACTTCTCTGTCATCGCTTTGGCTTTGTCAACCAAAATTTTATCCTCTTCAACAAGTTCGTTGTAGTCTAAAACTTGTATATTTGTAATTATCTTTAGTTCTTTCATATTATGAAGACGCTGTTTTGCAAATATACTCATTTTTTCTTTCAACGCAAGTTTTGTCTGCTTTTATTTTTATTTTCGTTCAGTGCGTATGCTCAAACGTTGAATAGCAATTATTTAAAGTATATCGAAAAATACCATATAATTGCCGTTAAGCATCAGCAACAATACGGAATTCCGGCGAGCATCACTCTTGCACAAGGTTTGTTGGAAAGCTCTGCGGGGCTGTCCGACCTGGCGGTGGTGGCGAACAATCACTTTGGTATTAAGTGCCACAATACGTGGAAAGGAAAGAGAATGTATAAGGACGATGACCAAAAGAACGACTGTTTCCGAAGTTATCCCTCCCCTGACGATTCTTTTGAAGATCATGCGCGATTCTTGAAGCGCAAACGCTACGAGCCGTTGTTCTCCCTGAAGGTGACGGACTATCAGGGTTGGGCGAAAGGTTTGAAGAAATGTGGTTATGCCACCGACCCTGCCTATGCTACCAAATTGATTCATCTGATTGAACGTTACGAATTGTTTCTCTACGATTCGGGACAGAAAATCATAGCCAAACCAAAGGAACTGGAGGGCGATGAGAGTCTGGAACACAAGGTGGATATGGCAATTATCGATGAATTTAAGATTGTGCACAAGATACGCCGTAAATGGGGTTTGCACTATGTTTCTCTGTTTGAAGGCGACCGTTTGAAGGACATTGCCGATGAATTTGGTGTATCGTCAAAGAAATTGCGCAAGTTCAACGACTTGTCGCGCTCTGATAAGGTGTTTGCCGACGGCGACGTGCTTTATTTGCAGGAAAAGAACCTCTCGGTCAAGGCAAATGCGGATTATCATATTGTAAAGGAGGGAGATACTCCCCTATCCGTAGCGCAACAATATGGTGTACAGTTTAAGGTGATTCAAAAACTGAACCACGTGGATAAGAAAGATAAACTGAAAGTTGGAAGCAAATTGCGCTTGAAAGAATAGTCCTATTCCTTGATGACACCCAGCAACTCCTTGATTTCGTAGTTGCTCAATGTACGGTTCTCGGCGAGCTTTTCCACAATTTGGTCGAGCATTTCGATGATGCGCGGACTGTTGAAAGCACGATAGGTCAAGGAATAAGTTTCATCGTATAGTGAACGGATTTCATCCTCGTCCAGTTGGCATACGTTTTTTCCTTCCTCTGCAATGGTCTTGTAGAGGGCTTTTTTGATTTTAGTACCGTTGATGCCTTTGTTTTTTACAGACCTTCCCATTAGGTTGGCAATCATCATGCCCATCGCCATTTGATAGCGTAGCAGAGAGTTATGCCATGATTCTTTGGGAGTAATGTTCGGATTGGATTCGAAATAGAAATCAGGGGTAAATGTGATGTATTTGTTTTCCTCGTTGTCCATGTCAAGTGAGAAGAGAAAGTCCTCACCTTCCCATAGCGCGATACCGATTGCCATTCCGGCGATTCCGTAACATTTATCTTTTTCGTCTGAATACTTCATGCTTTTTGTCTGTCTTGCCTATTTTTCGTTAATGGCATTTTCAAGTTTGACCAAGGCTTCTTTCAGTACCGAACGAGGGCATCCCACGTTCAAACGCATACATTGTGCGCCTTGTTCGCCAAACATAGCACCATTGTTAAGTGCCAAGCCTGCCTTGTCGATAAATAGTGAATTTAAATCTGCGTTGTTCAATCCCAATGCACTACAGTCCAGCCACAATAGATAAGAGGCTTGCGGACGGTGTACCTTGATTGCTGGGATATGTTCTTTGATATAATCTTCTACGAATAGAATATTCTTTTCAATGTATTTCAAAACCTCGTCCAACCACGGTTCGCTTCTGTTGTAGGCAGCTTCGGTGGCAGCCGGTACAAACATTGTCGGTTCGTTGAATTCGTTGGCAGAAAGCCATGCAAAGAAGCCTTTGCGCAATTCTGGATTTTTCACCACGCACCATGAGCTGACCAAGCCTGGGATGTTGAATGTTTTGGAAGGAGCTCCCAATGAAATACCGATGGCTCTTGACTCGTCGGAAAGAGTCAGAAACGGAGTGTAATGGTTGCCGAACAATTCCACGTCGCCGTGAATTTCGTCGCTCACCACAAGTACATGGTTTTCGTAGCAGATGTGAGCCACTTCCGTCAAGGTCTCTTTTGACCATACTACCCCACCCGGATTGTGAGGGTTGCAAAGAATCATCATTTTAGGTTTTTCGGTTTCTACAGTCTTGCGGAAACCTTCCAAATCCATTTCCATAGTGGTTGGAGTACATTTCAACGGATTTTCCACCAACGTACGTTGGTTGCCCAAGATGATGTTCTTGAACGGGTGATAAACAGGAGGTTGGATTAATATCTTGTCCCCTTTTTCGGTGAAATAGTTGACTACATAACCAATAGCCCTTACGATGCCTGGCATAAAGCTCAATTCCTCGCGGGTAACGGAGAAATTGTGTCTGTGCTTGTTCCAGTTAATAATGGATTCCCAGTAGCTTTCAGGGGTAGAAGGATAGCCATATATTTTGTGTGCGGCACGTTTTTCAACAGTTGCACTGATTTCAGGGCAAACTTCGAAATCCATGTCTGCAATCCACAACGGCATCAAATCCTTTTTGCCGAATACAGCCTCTAAATCATCATACTTGGCGCATGATGTGTTCTTACGATTGACAATTTTATCGAAATCCATATCATTAGGGTTTTATAGGTCCTATAAGTTGATTAGTCTTTCGCAAAGTTAGAAAAATTTAATCTAAATAACGAATTTTCCCACGTATTACTTGTGGTTAGTTTTTGTAAGAATTATTATTTTTGCAATTAGATTAAAATACTTACACCATGATACGCAAGATAATCTTCTTTATGTTATTCATATCCATCGTACCCCTTTCCTTTGGAGAAACTAAAATTGATACACTTTACTATGATAAAGATTGGAAAGTCGTTGATTCGAAAGTCTTTGCAAGCTATTATCGAATTTATGAAGTTCCAGAAAGGACAGATAATATTCTTAAAAGAAAACAATTTCGAGATTTCTACATTACTGGGGAACTTCAAGGAGAAGGAACTTTTACAAGTTTGGACACTATTAATGATTTAAATTCCATTTATGACGGTGAGGTTGTCAATTATTTTAAGGATGGTAAGGTTCAATCCAAAGGGGCGTTTCAATCTGGTCGAAAACAAGGAGAATGGACTTTTTATAGAGAGAATGGGCTTATCCGTGATCACATGTTCTTTGAAAAGGATAAACTAAATGGGATTTATACTCAATTTAGAGAAGATGGGCTATGTGTACAAACTGAAATGCTTGAAGGAAAACCGCTGCACGATTACTATGTAGTTTCAAATTCCGATGGTATGGTTTGCAAGATGAGTAATATTACTGATGAACCAATTTATGAAAGTCCTTCGTTGAGTGAGCGTAAAACTGATTTTAAGGATGGTGATGAATGGGTTTATTATAATAAAAACGGAATATCTTTAGGAATAAACAATAAAAAGGTGAAAGACTATGGCAAGTATTATCAAATAAAAATAGTCCTTTCCAATAATTCGTTGTATCCTATAATAGTAAATTCAAGTAATGTTACTGCTTCTATCCTAAACAAAGAAAATGAGGAGAATGAGTTAAAAGTTTATTCTGTTGAAGAGTATATGAAAAAAGTAAATAGAAGACAGAATTGGGCTATGGCAATGTTGGGTGTTTCTGCTGGTTTAGGTTCATCTTCTGCCGGATATTCGACATCAAACTCTTCGAGCTATTATAATGGCTATTCGGCTGCTACAGGTGCTTATTCGGGATTTGTTACTACAACGACAACTTCATATAATGCAGCGGCTGCTTATCAGGCACAAGTTATAGAATCACAAAGGATGATGGAATGTAGTTATGCTATGGCAAATGACAGGAAAGTCAGACAAGAAGGTTATTTGAAAAAGACAACTGTTTATCCTGGAGAATGTATTTCGGGATTTGTCAACATTGACCGAAAGAAAGGTATCTCAATGACAATTAATATAAATATAAACGGAGCTATTTACAAGTTCCCTTACTCTTTGTAGTTTCCTTTAAATTGCTTTTTGCAGCTTGGATGTTGCGTTGCAGACCTTCGTATTTGCAGCGTTTCACTGCTGAGCCCTTGAAGATTCTTTTGAAATCGTCCTCGTTCATCTCCTCGGCCTTTTCCCAGTCCAGTTCCATAAATTCTTGGCTGGGGGCTAATTCTTCCACTGTGGTCGCTTTCGATTTTTTGTTGTGAGGGCAGACATCTTGGCATTCATCGCATCCATAAATACGGTTTCCCAAGCGTTTTGAAGTCAATTCCTTCAATTCTCCGCGATGTTCAATAGTCTGGCAGGAAAGACAACGGCGTGCGTCCACAGCACCGCCTTTGATGCTCAATGCGCCGACAGGGCAGTGGTCAATACACAAACGGCAGTTGCCACACGATTCCTCGCAAGGGGAGTCGCTTTCAAATGCTGCGGTAGTAATAATTTCGGAGAGGAAAAAATAAGAACCTTTGTCGGGGATAATGAGTTGATTGTTCTTGCCGATAAAACCGATACCTGCTTTCTGTGCCCAATAGCGTTCACGGATGGGGGCGGTATCGACACAAATGCGGCATTCTGCACCTGTGGTTTCAGTGATATATTGCTCAATGGGACGCAGATGCTTTTTTACTACATCGTGATAGTCCTTGCCATAGCTGTATTTGGCAAATTGGGGCATATTCTTGGGCTTTTCGACAGCTGGCTTGTAGTTCATCGCAAAACAGATGACTGTGCGTGCACCGAGAAGCAGACCATCGGGATTGTTGCGTATCTCCTGATAGTTTTCCATATAGTGCATTTCGTCGTGTTTGTTTGCCTCGAGCCAATTGCAATAGGAATCCTTTGCCACATCATCAATTTCTTCCGATTTGGCAAATCCGCATCGTGTGAAACCTTGTTCTTTTGCGAGTTCTTTGATGCGTTCCTTACATTGGGATAGGCAAGAATCCATAGCCGTTTTCCTTTAGCCATTCGATAGCCTTTGGCAGGGCATATCGCAAGTTCTTTTCGGCTTTCAATGAATCGTGGAAGACGATGATTGAGCCGTTACGGGTATATTTCTTTACGTTGTCCAGTACTTGTTCGCCGTTCAGTTTCTTGCTGTAGTCGCGAGAAACCAAATCGTACATGATAATTCGCATATTGTCCTTGATGGCAGCCGCCTGTTTCCATCGTATCAGTCCGTGAGGAGGGCGGAATAGAGAGCTGTGAATGTAGCTGTTGGCCTCTTCGATGTCGGCTACATATTTCTCTCTTTTGGTCAATGATCCTTGCAGATGGTGCATGGTGTGATTACCCACGCTATGACCGCGTTTCACCACTTCAGCAAAGGTTTCGGGATGTTTTCTTACATTGTCACCTACCATAAAGAAGGTGGCTTTAATGCCATATTTGTCTAATAGGTCAAGTACCCAGGGGGTAACTTCTGGAATCGGACCGTCATCGAAAGTTAGATAGACCGACTTGTTTTTCATCGGGATTCGCCATACAGTTTCTGGAAAAAGCATCCGGTAGAGTAGGGGCGGTTGTTCGATAAACATAGGTGGATATGATTAAAAAACGCTACAGACAATCATTTTCAATTCTCTGTAGCGTTTTGTTTTTGTTTGTTATTGTTGTTTCGGATAGTGTGCAAATACGCGCTGCATGTCAACGCCTGCATCGGTCAACTCTTTAAGTATCGCTTCTTCTGCATCTTTGTTTTGGTTGCAGTATAAGCTGATAAGTTCAACCAAGTAATAGGTGTCGGCATATTGGATGCCGTTGGCAAGCAATCGGTATTGGCTTGGAGTCAATGACTGGCAATATCTTGAATATTGGCCGAATCTCATGATTTCTCCGTGAAGCAGTTTGTTAGCCTTGTCGATGTCTTCTTGGCTGCCGCTTTCTTCGCCCAATGTGTAGCGTAGGCGAGCTACGCGTTCACCCAATTGCAATGTATAAGGAGCTACATAAGTAGGCATCTTTTCTTCCAACAGATTCATGATGGTACGGCATTGTTCGAAATTCTCGTCCATCAGTTTCTTGGCAGTGGCATATTCTGCTGTTCCCTTGGCAAAACCTTGTTGGCCGTCTTCAGGTTCAATGGTTGCCTTGAGTTGCATACCGTCGATAAGCAATTCGAACGCCAAGTCAATGATGGTAGATTGAGTGGTAATTACCATTCTTCTCACAGTTTCGTCCAAGTAAGGATATTTTTCAGGAGTGGATTTGTCCAAACCGCCCCAACGGAATTTCTCAGTGACGTTTCTGTAAGCCTTTTCAGTATCCACTTTGTAGTTGGAACCGTCGTAGCCGTAGCGGAACGGTTTCACTTCGTATGCCATACCGGTTGAGGCCATATAAGGCATCAAGCCTGCATAGTAGCTTTCTGGAACAGTCATGGCGAAGTAAATAGGGCGTTTCCAACCCTCTTTCACCACTTGTGAGATAATATCCAATGTCATGACCTTGCTTGAAGTCATGCCTGATTCCTTCGCTGTATAAGGGTCTTCAAGCATGTTCAATGACAAGCGGTCACTCATCATTTCCTTGTCTGTCTCTGACAAACCTCTGTTCTTGGCTACGGCATCTTTGTCAATATCCACATACATCATTGGATATTTGAATGCAGGGTAGCCCCATGCGTTCTTGTCGTAGTTGTCAGAATAGAATTCTGCAAACGCCACATCGGCAGGAACGGCGTGAATGGTATCCGGTTCGATGAAGTAGTTGAACTGGCGTTTGTCGTAGCTATAGGCATCTTTCGGTGCAAGCATTGGCAACGCTTCAGATTCGTAGGTTGGACGGCGAAGTTGGTTGATATACCAGTCGGTTGACAAGTACGACAAGTTCACTACACGCACGTCTGTACGGCAGTTTTCCACTTCCTGTGCGTACCACAATGGGAAGGTATCGTTGTCACCGTTGGTAAAGATGATACCGTTTTCTTCCACACTCTCCAAGTAGTTCATACCGAAGTCGCGTGCGGCATATCTGCCCGAACGGTCGTGGTCGTCCCATGTTTGGCTGACCATTTGCAACGGAATCAACAATCCAAGTACGACTGACATCACCACGGCTGCATTGTTGGTGCTGGCGTCTTTCTTGTTCAAGGCCTTGAATGCCTTCAAGAACAAGTTGCACAAACCTGCAACGCCCAATCCAATCCAAATGGCGAATGCGTAGAACGAACCGGCATAAGCGTAATCACGTTCTCTCGGTTGACCAGGAGTCTGGTTCAAATAAATCACGATGGCAATACCTGTCATGAAGAATAGGAAGAAGACCACCCAGAATTGTTCAATACCGCGTTTGCTATGATAAGCCTGCCACAATAGTCCGATGATACCGAATATCAATGGAAGCATATAGAATACGTTGTGACCTGCATTTCCTGCACCGTATTCGTCAGGAAGAGTGCTTTGGTCACCTAAACGGGCATTGTCGATGAAAGGGATACCGCTAATCCAGTTACCGTTTGAAATTTCGCCATGGCCTTGGATATCGTTCTGACGGCCTGAGAAGTTCCACATAAAGTAACGCCAGTACATATAGTTCAATTGATAACTGATAAAGTAGCTCATGTTATCAAGGAATGTCGGTTTCATGCGAGTTTCGCGATAGACTGTCTTGCCGTTTTCGTCCACCAGTACGGTAGCTTCAACAGGTCTGCCCTTGATGCCACCCAACCAGTCACTATAGCCCTTTCCTGCATTTGCACTGTAAAGACGAGGGAACAGCATGTTCATTTCTGGAGCTGTTTTGTAGTCAACAGCATTGCCGATCATAGTATAGTGGTCAGGATCGTCGGCATTCTTCTTGACAGTCTTGCGGTATTGAGGTTTGCCCTCTTTCACCACAGGAGCCTGAGTGCCGTTAGGTTTGATTTCGTAAACCACGGAAGAACTGTAAACAGGACCGTATAATAGCGGAGTTTTTCCGTATTGTTCGCGGTTCAAGTAGCCTGCCAATGCAAACATGTTGTCTGGAGAGTTTTGGTCAATCGGAGTGTGTGCATTTGAACGGATAAGGATCAATGCGTAAGAAGAGTAGCCGATAAAGATAACGGCAATGCTCAAAATGATAATGTTCATGATTCTTACAGGCACTTTCTTGCAGAACTTGAACAAATATACTGCCAAAGCGATAGTAAGGATGACTGCAATGACGAAACCGTCACCGATAAGGAACATACCTGAGCCAATCACACTCAACAAGAATGACAATTTCATTCTCATTTCGCTCTTGCGTACATAGAATTCATAAATTGACCAGCTGAACAAGGCAGCGACCAATATTGCATAGAAGATAGCACCACTATTGAAAGAGAATCCCAATTCATTGACAAACAGTAACTCGATGTGTTGTGCCATTTCAACGAATCCGGGAACCAATCCGTACAGTATCAATACGATGATGACAAATGAAACCAATAGGGCAATTAATGAGCCTTTTACGTTGGTTTCCTTGAATTTTCTATAGTAGAATACCAATACGATAGCAGGAATACATAGCAAGTTCAGCAAGTGAACGGCTACGGAAACACCGATGGTATAGGCAATACCAATCAAATATCTGTCTGATCTGGGTTTGTCGGCGCGAGCCTCCCATTTCAGAATCAACCAGAATGTCAATGCTGTACAGAATGATGAGAACGCATAAACCTCACCTTCCACAGCTGAATACCAGAATGTGTCACTCCAAGTATAGGCCAATGCACCGACCATACCGCTACCCATAATGATAGCCATTTTCTGCCAGCTGATTTCTTCGTCGTCAGCTTTGACAAGCAGGCGTTTCACCAAGTGAGTGATTGTCCAGAACAATAGTAGGATAGTACCGGCACTCAAAAGGGCCGACATGGCGTTGACCATGACTGGAATACTTTCTGTATCGGAAGCAAAGTTGATGAAAAATCTTGCTGCCAACATGAAAATTGGGTTGCCCGGTGGGTGACCGACTTCTAATTTGCATCCTTGTGCGATGAATTCACCGCAATCCCAGAAACTGGCTGTCGGCTCGAGAGTCATCATGTAGGTGATGGCGGCAATCAAGAAAGCCAACCAACCGAGGGAGTTGTTGATAAGATTATATTTCTTCATCATTAAAAATGATTATTTGTGTATTAAATTGCAAATATACAAAGTTGATTTCACTGAACAATAACTATTTCCGTTAAAAAGGACAATTTCTCTATTATAAACACGTGATAGCCTTTTTCAAACGAGTAGCTGATTTTCAGTTTGAACTGTTTGCAAATGATCCAGACCATTGTCGTCGGGAAGCATGATGTCCAATAATACGCAATCGTAAGACTAAATATTGGTGAGTGTATAAATACAGAAGAAGCCTGCACTCAAGAAGGAGTGCAGGCTTCTATATTTCGTTTTCTTGTGATTTCGATTAGAAGTATTTCACGTCTTTTCCTACGATAGAGCTTAGGATATAGTTAGCGGCGCGTGAAGTACCGATACGGAAATAGTTGTTGTTTAACCATGCTTCACCAAGAATTTCTTTCACCAAAGTATAGTATTTAACAGCGTCTTCTGTTGAAGAAACACCGCCTGATACTTTGAAACCGACCATTCTACCGGTTTTTTCGTGATATTCCTTAATGGCTTTGCACATTACATAGGCTGCTTCCAAGTTGGCACCGGGATAAACCTTGCCTGTTGATGTTTTGATGAAGTCTGCGCCTGAATACATAGACAGGATGGCTGCATTTCTGATGTCTTTAGCATTTTTCAATGCGCTGGTTTCCAAAATGACTTTCAAACGAGCATCGCCTATGGCGTGTTTGATTTCGTCGATTTCGTCTGATAGTTCAGCGTATGCTTCTGAGTAGTAAAGACCAAGGTTGAATACAATATCCACTTCATTTGCACCGTCGGCAACGGCAAGTGAAGATTCTGCCACCTTGATTTCAGAGAAAGTTTGAGAAGAAGGGAAACTGCCTGCAACCACTGCGGTATCAACGCCCGATACTTCCAAAGCTCCACTTACTACCATGGCAAAGTTAGGATAAGTACAGATAGCTGCTACGTTTGGCAATTCTGGGTATTCTGATTCGAAAGCGTTCACCTTTTCAGCCATTGCTGTGATTTCAGCAACTGTATCTGTTGAGTTCAATTTTGTCAAATCGATAGCGTTGAAACAAGTTTTGTAAACTTCCACGTTATCATTTTCAGCAAAGTGTTTTGCCAAAATGTCTTGTACATCTTTTTCTACAAACGAGTCGTCAGTAGTTACTTGACTGTCATTAAGCACTTGTTGGTATTTGCTTACCTCGTGTTTGTGATCATGTTCTTCCATAGATGTTATATTTTTAATTTCTATATTTTATTATAATCTCGTTAGTTATAGGTGATTATCTTATGCAAAGATAAGACTAAAAAATCACAATAACGGATTTTTACAATTTTTTTGTGTTGAGCTCTATCTTGTATAAAACGGGTAGTAATTCTAATCTATGGTTAGAGTGAATAAAAGGATTTCCCATATCCCAAATTTGTGGGCTGCTACCCTTTACATCAAAAACTATGTATATGTGATATTTATCTCCATATTTCAGGGCTGTTTGATGTTCATGTTCAGTATAGTAAAATGAGAATTTTCCAATTTTGGTTGAGGTCGCTTTTACTTCGATGTATATTTCATTGTCCTCTTTGTCATGGGAGAGAATATCATATCCTTCTGCATCACTTTCAATAGCAATGTGTTTGGGGTTATGTCCCAACTTTGTTTCGTAGTCGAATACGATCTTTTCTCCTCTATTCCCTAAAATTGTTTTTCTTCTTTGTTCTTCTTCGTAATTCTTTTTCTTTGAATTATTTTTATTGTGATTTGTTTGAATCTGATTGTAAGTTAAATTTATAAATTTAACATCTTCAAGAGTATAGGTTGAGAAGTCCTGTTCTTCAGATTTATTTTCTTTTGTTGGAGCTTTTGGGTATGTTGAATATAAAAAGGTAGCAAATTTTTCAATTGACCAATTTCTCATTGTTGTGTCTTCATTTTTAAACTGAATAAGTTTATCCCTTTTATAGACAGGGTCAGAGTTTATTAAATCTTTGTTATCTAATCCATAAAATTTAAGATAGTAATTTAGATGTTCTTTGGAAAAAATATTGAGATACCTTTTCGGAAAATACAAAGCTAATAATTTCCCTTTTATTGTTGTAGCAAGAGGGTTGTTTACAATACCTTGTAAATTTTCTTGTTCACCATCTTTCAATAATTGTATAATCTCTTCTTTAATTCTTTTGAAGGCTTCATCGGTACTTTTCCCCCATTTAGGATAGTATTTATATTCTTTATCTTTCTCCGAATAGAAAATGCCAAATTTATAAGATGTAGAACCTAAAATGCAACCTAAATTGTTAAAAGTCCGTTCAATGTGATAGCAGAAGCTGTTTCTATTTCCTTTTCCTTGTACATATTCTTCTAAAGATAATGTCCTTATTTTGTCAATATTAAAAGTCTTTACAAAATTATCTCGCTTTTTGAATAATTCTTTATGTAACGGTTCAAATATATCTTCATAATTATATGATTTTTTGCTTGTTCAAATTCGTTTCGTAACATAATTTCTCCTTGTGATTTTCGTGATTTATAAGTCTATTTTAGTCTCAAATATACAATAAAGAAACGGAGAAAAATAAAAATATTTGGTTGTTGTTTTTAATGTGTTGTTTTATAGTCTATTATAAGAATGCTGAATTAAAACGTGTTTGTAGGAAATACTCTTTTATACAAAGTGAAAGGCATCGAGCGGTCTCGCCCAATGTCTTTCGTTGTTTAAATTATATTTGTGAATTTATAGTTATAGTCTGTCACCTTCTATGCTGTAGAATACGCAAAGTTCGTCTCCGGAAGAAGTGATAAACGAGATTTTGATTTCTATTCCGTTGGATTGAACCTCTTTAATAGTAGCATCGTTGAACTCGGTGTCGAATGCTATTTTTATGAAGCGTGGTAGTTCTGAGATGTCTTTAACTTCAAATTCTGCTACATTTTCTGATAGTACGGATGCCAATTCACTCGGCACTTCTGCCATAGCTACGGAGCTCATACCTAAAACCATTACTATTGCTAAGAATGTTGCTTTCATATAATTTAAACTTTAAAAAATGATACTTGTTTTATAGTCGAGATTATTGAACTCTTTCTCCGTTTGAGTTGTATTGTGCGAAAAGTTCTTCTCCGGCTTCGTTAGTGTACAGAATCTTAAATTCTACACCATTGCTTTGTACCTCTTTGATGGTAACATTTGGGAATTCAGTGTCGAAAGCGGCTTTTACAGGTGCTGGAAGTGCACTTAGTTCGATCACGTTGAATTCTGCTACGTTTTCAACAGGTTCTTGAGATGTCGGTTCGTTTGTTACTACTTGAGCCATTGCTACAGAACTCATTCCCAATATCATTGCTAATGCTAAAAATGTCGTTTTCATAATTGTAAATTTTATAAATTTAAACCTAAATGTTTTTTACCTATTTATCTCTATTGTTGTTTGTTATTGCACTTTCTCACCGTCTGCTGAGTATTGTACCATTTGTTCTTCACCTGATGCAGATGTGAAAGAGATTTTGAAGACAGAGCCGTTGCTTTGTACTTCCTTGATGGTTGAGTTTGGAAATTCAGTGTCAAATGAAGACTTTACCAATACTGGAAGTTCGCTTATTTCAATTACTTTAAATTCTGCCACGTTTTCAACTGGTTCTTGTGTTGCTGGTTCGCTTGTTACTACTTGAGCCATTGCTACAGAACTCATTCCAAATACCATTGCTAATGCTAAAAAAGTTGTTTTCATAATTGTAAATTTTATAATTTTTTAAATTTAAACCTAAATAATCTTTTTACCTATTTTTTATCTCTATTGTAGTCTGTTATAGCATTTTCTCACCGTCTGCTGAGTATTGTACCATTTGTTCTTCACCGGTTGCAGATGTAAAGAAGAATTTGAAAACAGCACCATTGCTTTGTACTTCCTTGATAGTTGCATTTGGAAAATCAGTGTCAAATGAAGACTTTACCAATGCTGGAAGTTCGCTAATCTCAATTACTTTGAATTCTGATGCACTTTCAATTACTACTGCAGGAGAATTGGTTGACATATCTTGTGCCATAACTGCTGAACCCATGCTCAAAATCATTGCGATTGCTAAAAATGTTGTTTTCATAACTGTAATTTTTATTTGTTAGTAATCTGTTTTTACACTTTATAATCAAACAATCGCTGTGCCAATTCTTTTGAAATAGGCTAACTTGTTGTAAATCAGTGGTAAATGAAACTGGTGCTTGTTTCTGGCATGGGGAAAAGTGGGGAATTATTACCCAAATCTGTTGAATTTCCCCATTTAATTCCCCACTGTGGGGAAATGTTGTGATAGGCAGTATCCTGCCCAACTTGAATATGGTTATGATACAGCAAACGCCAAATAAAATAGCTTTTTATTTGGCGTTTGTAATATGTAATAAGAGTTATATTCCGAGTTTAGAAGTGGCTTGTGCCGTCGAAACAGTGTGTGCAGACTTTGCATTTCGGTAAGCCGATAGCTTCAATCAAAGTCTCTACAGTATTGAATTTCAATGAAGTCAAGCCGAATTTAGCACGGATGGCTTCTACCATCTTCTTGTATTCAGGTGAATCTGTCGTGCTGTATTTGTCCAATTTTGCATTTGGATCGCCTTCCAATTCTGCAATGATACGGCGTGTCATCAATTCCATTTCATTCTTTGATGCGCTGAAACCTACGAACGGACATTCAAACACGATTGGAGGACAGGCAATACGCATGTGCACCTCTTTTGCACCGTATTTGTATAGAATACCCACATTGTCATGCAATTGAGTTCCTCTCACGATAGAGTCGTCGCAGAACAACAGGCGTTTGCCCTCAAGCATGGCGCGGTTAGGAATCAATTTCATTTTGGCTACCAACGAACGCATGGATTGGTTTTCCGGAGTAAAGCTGCGAGGCCAGGTCGGTGTATATTTTGAAATGGCACGGTGGTAAGGAAGGCCCTTGCCCTCAGCATAGCCCAACGCCATACCCACACCCGAATCAGGAATACCGCAAACGCAGTCCACGTCGCTTTCGTCCTTTTGTCCCATTTTCAAACCGCAGTTGAAACGCACTTCTTCCACGTTCTTGCCTTCGTAGTACGAAGTTGGGAAACCATAGTAAACCCAAAGGAACGAGCAGATTTGCATATCCTTGTTCGGCTCTCTGATTTGTTCGATGCCGTCGGCAGTGATACGGACAATTTCGCCCGGACCAATATATTTTTCTATTTCGTAGTCAAGATTTGGGAAACTGGTAGTTTCAGACGTAACGGCATACGCACCCTCTTTTTTACCCACAATGATAGGTGTTCTGCCGAGTTTGTCGCGAGCCGCGATAATTCCGTTTTCGGTCAAGAGAAGCATAGAACAAGAGCCCTTGATGTGGTCATAGACCATTTCTATACCCTCTTTAAAGGTTTTTCCCTGAATCAAAATCAGAGCAATCAGCTCAGTAGGGTTCGTTTTGCCCATGCTCATTTCAGCAAAGTGGTGATTTTGACTCAATAGATAGTCTTCCAACTCTTTCATATTGGCAATTTTACCGACAGTTACGATGGCAAATCTGCCCAAGTGGGAATTGATTATGATAGGTTGTGGGTCAGTGTCACTGATAATGCCGATACCACTGTTTCCATAAAACTTGTCGAGTTCAGCTTCGAATTTTGTTCTGAAATAAGAACGTTCTAGATTGTGGATTGAACGGCAGAAACCTCGTTCTTCGTCGTATGTGACCAAGCCCCCGCGTTTTGTTCCGAGATGTGAGTTGTAGTCTGTGCCGTAAAACAGATCAGTCTTACAGCTTTTTTTTGATACGGTTCCGAAAAAACCTCCCATAGGAATAAAGTTTTGTAGAATTTTGTGCAAAGATAATGAAATAATGGAAACTTATATAATTTTTTCGACCGACTTTCCCAATTATTTGAGTTAAAAAGCGGATATAAAAAATGCGTCGGGAAAACCTCGACGCATTTGTGTATGTTGAAATAGGGATTATTTCAATTTTGCCAATGCTTCAGCGATTCTTCTCACTGCTTCTTTGATGTTGTCATCACTTGTAGCATAGCTCAAGCGGATGTAACCAGGAGCGCAGAATGCATCACCGTTAACAGTTGCAACGTGAGCTTCTTGAAGAAGATATAGGGCCAAGTCGTTAGCATCGTTGATAACGTAGTCGTTGTATTTCTTGCCAAAATAAGAAGTAACTTTAGGGAAAATGTAGAATGCACCTTCTGGGTGGTTGATTTCCAAACTGGGAACTTCCTTCAACAATTTAACGATTAAGTCACGACGACGTTCGAAGGCTACACGCATGTCTTCAACGCATTGTTGTGAACCAACGTAAGCGGCTTCAGCGGCTTTTTGTGCGATTGATGAAGAGTTGGATGTATATTGACCTTGAAGTTTTGTACATGCTTTAGCTACCCAAAGAGGAGCGGCGATGAAACCGATACGCCATCCTGTCATTGCGTATGCTTTAGAAACACCGTTGACGATAATTGTTCTGTCACGAACTGATTCGAATTGAGAGATAGAGTCGAATTTGCCTGTAAAGTTGATGTGTTCGTAGATTTCGTCTGACAATATCAAAATTTCCGGGTATTTAGCCAAAACATCAGCCAAGGCTTTCAATTCATCGTGTGAATAAACGCTACCTGTTGGGTTTGAAGGAGAGCAAAGAAGAACCATACGGGTTTTAGGAGTGATGGCTGCTTCCAATTGTTCCGGAGTGACTTTGAAGTTTTGTTCAACGCCTGTAGGAACAGTCACTGTTTTACCTTCTGCCAATTTCACCATTTCTACATAGCTTACCCAAGCTGGTGTAGGGATAACCACTTCGTCCCCTGGGTTGATAGTAGCCATAATCACGTTGCAAAGAGATTGTTTTGCACCGCCTGAAACAACGATTTGTTCAGGAGTGAAGTCCAATCCGTTTTCGTTTTTCATTTTAGCCACGATAGCTTTGCGCAAAGATAGATAACCAGGAACCGGTGTATAGAAAGTGAAGTTATTGTCAATAGCTTCTTTAGCTGCAATCTTGATGTGTTCCGGTGTATTGAAATCAGGTTGTCCTACTGATAAATTGATTACATCTACGCCTTGTGCTTTAAGTTCGTTACTCTTTTGAGACATAGCCAAAGTTGCAGATGGCGATAGTGATTGAATTTTTAATGAAACATGTTCCATGTTGAGAATTTTTAGTAGTAGTTAGTTATAGGCAAAAATACACAATTTTGTGTATTAATCAATCTTTTTGGGCAAACATTTATTATTTATTTCAGTTTCGTCTGTTGCGGTACTTTTGTTGCAGGATTTGGACGGTTTTTGGGGGATTGGTTGCGCCTTTTGTCCGATTTGGAGTTAAAAATAGTTTTATTTGGAAATTCATGTCGTTTTTTAGTCCTTTTTCCGTAACTTTGAGTACTAAAATTTTGGTTTTCTTATTTATGGAGAAATACATCGTTTCAGCCCGAAAATATCGTCCCTCTACGTTCAAAACGATAGTGGGGCAACATGCTTTGGCGAATACGCTGAAGAATGCTGTGTTGTCTAATCGCTTGGCTCACTCCTACTTATTCTGTGGCCAACGTGGTGTAGGCAAGACGACTACTGCGCGCATTTTTGCCAAGGCGATTAACTGCGAACACCTAACCGCAGACGGTGAACCTTGCAACGAATGCGAATCTTGCCGTGCTTTCAACGAACAGCGTTCGATGAACATTATCGAACTCGATGCCGCTTCCAATAACTCTGTGGACGACATCCGCGACTTGACCGAACAAGTGCTTGTGCCTCCGGTTTCGGGAAAGTACCGTGTATTCATCATTGATGAGGTACACATGCTTTCATCGGCTGCCTTCAACGCTTTTTTGAAAACGCTGGAAGAGCCTCCTGCATACGTGATTTTCATCCTTGCCACAACCGAGAAACACAAAATTTTACCGACCATTCTTTCTCGTTGTCAGAAATATGACTTTGCGAGCATCACGCCCGAAGATATTGCTGAACAATTAAGATATGTGGCTGAAAACGAAGGATATACTACTGAACCGTCGGCATTGAACATTATCGCGCAAAAGGCGGATGGTGCAATGCGTGACGCACTTTCCATATTTGACCAAGTGGCAGCATCATCAATGGGTAACATTACCTATCAGTCGGTGATTGAAAACTTGAATCTTTTGGACTATGACTATTATTTCCGTTTGGTGGAGGCTTTCCTAAAGACGGATGTGGAACAGTCATTGTTGATTTTCAAGGAAGTACGCGACCACGGTTTTGAAGGTAAATTGTTCATCAACGGTTTGGCTTCTCACTTTCGTGAACTTTTGGTGGCGCATTCTGCCAATACATTCCCATTGTTGCAGGTAACCCAAGAAGTGGCTGAACGCTATAAGGAACAATCTGCCCGTTGCGACTTGGGATTCATCTATTCCGCTATGGAATATTGCAATAAATGCGACTTGGACTACCGTGTGGCTACCAATAAGCAATTCTTGGTAGAGTTGACTTTGATAAAAATCTGCCAACTCCTACTGCCGGTCGCGGTTAAGACTTCCGAAGAGAAACCGTTGCAGAAATTGCAACCGTCTAACTCCGGCAGTCTCCCTCAGAATCAGCAAGCGCCTTCTGCGCCTGCTCCTACACGTGTGCAACCACAGGTGGTACACGCAGCACCTGCTCCTAACCCCGTAGCAGTCCAACCTGCCCCTGCGGCAACGGTTCAGACACCCGCTCCTGCCAAATCGTTCACTCCGTCTGTTTCCATGCCGAAAGTGACTGTACAGCCTATGACACAGCCTGTTGAACACTTGAACAATGCGAAATCGGCGTTTACAGGGCGTAAGTTGATGTCTATCCCGAGCATTTCCATTTCAAAACCTGCGGTATCGCAAGTTGCTGAAGTGAAAGCGGGCAACGAAGCACCGAAATCGCCTGTCTTCAGACAACGCAGTTCAGCCTACACCGATGAGGATGTACGTGAGGCTTGGCGGAACTATGTGATATCGCACCCTATTGAATTCATTCTGATTAATGCCATGGAGGCGTTCATGCCACAGCCGTTGGGCAACGACAACTATTTGTTTCAGGTGGAAAACCAGTCTCAAATGTCAATGGTGGATGAGAAAATGGGCGAATTGATGACCTATATCCGTGGCAAGTTGGACAATGACAATTTCACATTGGTCATCAAAGAACGTGAAAAGAGTGCCGATGAAAAAATCTGGACACAAAAGGAATTGTTGATTGATGTGGTGGAACGTCGCAAGGCAGCCAAAGACTTCATCAAAAAATATCATTTAGGATTTGCTTAATAATCAATAAGATGACTCCCATATTTTTGATAGGATACATGGGCTCGGGCAAAACGACTTTAGGCCGTGCTCTTGCCGCCAAGATGCAATGCGAATTCATCGACTTAGATCACTATATCGAAAACCGTTTTCACAAAACGGTGAAGCAGATATTCGCCGATTCTGGCGAAGCGCGTTTCCGAGACCTTGAAACACGTATGTTGGAGGAAGTGTCCGACTTTAACGATGTAATCGTGGCTTGTGGAGGAGGAACACCCTGTTTCGGCAGAAATATTGATGTGATGCGCGAAAAAGGTTTGGTTATCTATCTGCATGTTTCCGTGCAATGCCTGTTCAATCGTTTGACCTTGCCACATTCCAAGGCAAAACGCCCTATCATTGCCGACAAGACCGACGAAGAACTGATGCAGTTCATCACCGAAAATGTCGAGCGACGTCATCCGTTCTATTCAAAGGCGCATTTTATGTTCGACGCTACCAAAATTGAGACAGGTCCTGAGACCGTAGTCACCGCCGCCGAACTCGAACAAGTCATCCTCGATTATCTGAAAAACAATTAGTTGTCTATTAGCCATTTGGGGAACCATCCCGCTATAGGAGACGGGCAACTGAGCATTCCGCAATTATATTGTAAATTGAAAAAGGAGAATCTGATTCTGTGTTTGGGGTGGTATTTCTCATGATAGACCACTATACTTCGACCGCTCACACAATTTTCAGCTTTTACTTCGATAGGAATGATGTCCTCACCCCATTGGATGACAAATTCTATCTCAGCCCTGCTGTCTGGCGACCAGTAATACGGAAGCGTATCCTTTAGGGTAGGAATAAGTGACTGTAGCACGGTATTTTCTGCCATACCCCCTTTGAATTCCGTATAGTTCGCCGTTTGGTCCAATATGATTGATGCAGGGAGTTTTGCCAACTGTCTCAAAAGTCCGCAATCGCAGGCATACACTTTGAACGCATCGGTTTCTGCATAAGCGCTTAAAGGCATTCCTGGCTTTGAAATATTGTATATGCGATAAATCATTCCTGCATCTTCCAACCACATCAGCGCGTCTTCGTAGTCCTTGCTTCTTGCTCCCGATTTTATAATTTTGTAGATGAATTTTCTGTTTTCCTTGGCAAGTTGTGACGGAAGTGAGTGCCAAATGGCATGATTGCGAGGAATTTCTCTGGGTTCGGCATATTTGGCAAAGTCAAGTTCGTACATTTCCAATATGTTTTGCAGTATCTTGTCCACCTCTTCCATGCCTTGGTTTTCAAGTAGGGCAACTGTTGCTTCGGGCATACCTCCGCATATCATATACCTTCTGTATTCCAATTTTAACTTGTTCAGAATGATTTCGGGAAGATGTGTCGGTGTTTCCAGTTCTTCAATATAGGAGTATGTCTTGTTGTCGCTTACACGTAGAAATTCCTTGAACGTAATTGGGTACATTCTCATAATTTCCACTTTCCCCACAGGCACTGTCATTTTTCTTTTCTTGACAGCTACACCAAGTAGTGATCCTGCCGCCATGACATGAAATTCGGGTGCATCCTCATAGAAATATTTGAGGCTGTTCAATGCTTTTTCGCACTCTTGTATTTCATCAAAGATGATTAATGTTTTACCAGCAATGATGGGAATATCGGCATATAGTGCAAGTTCTTTGAGAATTCTTTCCGGACTTTTTAAATTTTGGAATACAGAGGCAAGTTCGGGTTGCTTGTCAAAGTCAAATTTTGCGTAATATTCAAAATTATTTTTGCCGAATTGTTCCATGGCCCATGTCTTGCCGATTTGTCTTGCTCCTTTTAGCAAAATAGGCTTTCTGTTTTCACGATTTTTCCAGGCAATGAAGACTCAATAATATTTCTCTGTATTTCCATGACAACGCTATTAAGTGCAGAAAAGTGTGGATATTTACATTAATCTGCGGTTATTGTTGCAAATATAGTCAATATTTTGATAAAACAAGTTCTTGGAAACATTATTTATTCATTGTTTGTATATGCTAATTTTGGCATACTGTTTGCATATATAACCTCACAATGACGTAGGAGGACTAAACCGAATGATAGTAGAAAACTGATTTATGTTGAAACAATGTAGAAGAAGACAGTCGGGGCGCGAGGCTTCGACTGTTGTTATTTTATGGAGGGTGTGATATGTGCGATATTCTCCGCTGACAGTGTAAGAATTTCTTCTTTGTCAGTTTCCCTGACAACTGCTATTCTTTCCGCAATCTCTTCTATGCTCAACAAGGATTCGTCCGTTTCGAGCAACAATCGTTCGGAAGGAATGAGTTTTACTGCTCTTTCGTTCCTTTTTTCGCCCAAAGATAGATAGAATCCGTTGGCAATCAGTGATTTTGCCATTTGCTCATTCCCGCGGAAACCATGATGTATCCATGCCTGTTCTGGCTTGTATTTCTTTTTCAGAGCCAAAATTGTGTCAATTCCTTTCACATCGTGGATAATCAGCGGTTTCTCCAGTTCTTCCGACAAACGGATATGATATTCCAGCCATTTGATTTGCATGCCCATATCGCCCCCTCTCAGCTTGTCTATGCCACTTTCGCCCACGGCAAGCACATTTGGCTGTTCTGCATATTTGCGTAGAATTTGAGCCATGTTTTCATTGAAATCGCAGGCATACCATGGATGAATCCCCACCGAACAGAATTGTTGGGGCAAAATCTCCTGTCCGTTCTTCAAAATCAAGTTGAAAACGGCATTTTCGGCAGATTCGTGGTGGGTATGTATATCGTAAATCATTATGGAACGGGATCATAACCGCTTCCGCCCCAAGGGTGGCAACGGCAAATTCTTTTAATGGCAAGCCATAATCCCTTTATCGGCCCATGCTTTTTGAGTGCCTCAATGGCATACTCACTGCAGGTCGGTGTGAATCTGCAACACGATGGAAACATCGGTGAAATGCACATTCTGTAGAATTTAATCGGGATAATCAGAATTTTAACGATGATGTCTTTCATTTCAGAAGTCTCTGAAGGCTATTTTTGTCTTTCCACGATGGTATTGAGCAACTTTTGCATTTTGCGCTCAATGTAAGCATAGTCTTTTATGCTGTCGGAGATATAGATGAAAGCCAGGTCATAGCGTTTGTCGCTTTCCTTGGCAGCCTCTACGATGATGTCCTTGTTAAGTCGGTAACTTTCTCTGATTCTGCGACGTAACAACACGCGGTCAACGGCATGACGGATATGTTTCTTAGGCACGGTAATCATGAATTGCACAGGTGCGCCGTCCGTACGTGCACTGGTCTTATAGACACAGCGTACAGGGTATGCCATGATAGACTTGCCTTTGCTGAAAAGCTTGTCCACATGTATCTTGCTACACAATTTTTCTGCTTTCTTTAATCCGAGTTCAGCCATTGTTATTCGGTTAAAAAAACCTTGCCTTTTTACTACAACAATTGAGCAAAGGACAAGGTTTTATATAAGTTAGTTGAAGAAATGTATTATTTCTTTTTGTGATTCTTTTTTAAGAAATTTTCCAATGCGGCAGTCATTGACGGAGCTTCAGGAGTTGGAGCTTCGATGTCAAGTCTTAGGCCTTCGTCTTTGATGGCTTTGGTAGTGTTGCTACCCAGACCGCCGATAACGATGTCTTTTTGTTCAAAGTTAGGGAAATTCTTTAGAAGAGATTTGACTCCTGTAGGACTGAAGAACAAAAGCATGTCATAGTCAAATGGTTCGTCGGCAGCAAAATCGTTGCTGACAGTTCTGTACATCACCGCACGAGTGTAGTTCACTCCTACTTTGTCCAAAATGCTGTCATCGTTTTTGTTGACTTCAGAAACCACATAAAGGAATTTTTCTTCGTTGTGTTTCTGGATAGCTTGAATCAGTTGTGCATCGTCAAGTTTTCCGTTCTTTCCAAAGAAAATCTTACGTTTTCTGTA
>JAHHQT010000111.1 GCA_020026215.1 Muribaculaceae bacterium | reverse complement strand
AAATATATGAAAAGCCCCTATAGTAAGTTAATATTAGTTCTGATTGTTTCCTTTTTATTCTTTGTATTTTTATCGACATTGAATAATGTGAAATTGTTTGGTCTTGAATTGAACCAAATAGACTTTAGAATTAGTGATAGTTTCATTCAGAGGACAGATTCTTCTATTTTATCCCCAATAATTACTCCTCCTGTTCTTGCTGCTAAAGATAATATTGGGATGACTGATACCGTTGACAGGCGATATAAAAGATATTTGTTTATCGGGGATTCTATGTTGGAAGGGCTTTCCAAACGTCTTGGTGCATATGCCTTTAGTTCCAATGCTGAATTGTTTACTGTAATTTGGTATGGCTCAACCAGTAAAAAATGGGGCGAGACTAAAAAATTATCAAAATATATTCAAGAGATAAAGCCTGATTTTATACTCATTTGTTTAGGTGGCAATGAATTGTTTATTAAAAATGTGAAGAAGGAACGATTGGAATATGTTCAATCCATTGTTGAAGAAGTTGGAACTATTCCATATATTTGGATTGGACCTCCTGACTGGAAAGAGGATACAGGAATCAATGATTTGATAAAATCGGTTGTTGGGGAGAATCGATTCTTCTACTCTGCAAATCTAGACTTTAAACGAGCAAAAGATGGTATGCATCCCACTCGTGAATCCTCTGTTGCCTGGATGGATAAAATTATCAGTTGGATGACATCTACTAATATTTGTGAGTTGCAAGAGCCTAAATGCAAATTAAAAAATCCTACGAAAACGATTGTATTAACGCCGAATGATTGACACTCTTAAGAGCATATTACTATTTAATACAGAGTTCCCATTGGCTTTTAACAGTTGGCATTTTTGGATGCTATTTACCTTTTTCATTATCATTTTTGGGATGGTAAGAAAACGTAAATCTGTAATGCTGGTTTATGTGATTGCATTTAGTGCATTTTTCTATTATAAAGTCAGCGGATGGTTCGTTATATTCTTATTCGTAAAGGGAATTGTAGATTATTTGTTGGGCAGGGAATTGCATGGTTCCCATGGCATGAAGAAGAAATGTTTGTTATGGTTTTCTATATTACTATCTGTTGGGTTGCTTGTCTATTATAAATATGGAGGATTCTTGGTGGATAGTTTCGCTGTGATTATGGAACGGAATTTTCAACCGTTAGATATTATAATGCCTATTGGAATATCGTTTGTTACGTTCCAGACAATCAGCTATTTTGTAGATATTTATAAAGGGAAATTTGATGGTGCAAAAAATGTCTTTGAGTATTTGTTCTATATTACATTTTTCCCGACAATAGTAGCCGGACCGATTGTCAGAGCTGTGCATTTTTTGCCGCAGGTCCGTTCAAGTCGAAAGGCGACATCAGCTATGGTCTCGGATGGGTTTGGCTTGGTGATTTCCGGATTGATTAAAAAGGCGATTATTGCAGATTATATTGCACAATACAACAATATTATCTTTTCTATGGGTGCCAATTATTCCGGGTTTGAATATTTGTTGGCATTGTTTGGTTTTTCAGTGCAAATATATTTCGATTTTTCAGGTTACTCAGATATCGCTATTGGTATTGCCCGAATAATGGGATTCCGTCTATTGCCGAACTTTAAGAATCCGTATCAATCACATAATATTACTGATTTTTGGAGACGTTGGCACTTGTCATTATCATTTTGGTTGAGGGATTACATCTATATTCCATTAGGTGGAAATCGTTGTGGTAAATTCAGAATGTATGTCAATCTATTAGTAACAATGATTATTGGAGGAATCTGGCATGGCGCTGGGCTTAACTTCCTATTTTGGGGGATTATTCATGGCTTGGGGCTGATTGTACAAAAGATGACGGCTTTTATCCATCTTCCATTTAAGCAGGGAATTCAATTTTTGTCTGTTATATTGACTTTTGTATTTGTATCATTTGCTTGGCTGTTTTTCCGTGTCAATGATTGGAAAGATATATGCACGATTACAGATTCGTTATTCTATAATTTTAATGTGGAGATGCTTGTCCCTTTTGTTGAAGAAAGAACTGTATGGGCAGTCTCATTCATATTATCGTTGATTTTGATATTCTTACCCATCTCTTGGAAGAAATCGATGTGGAAAATCTATAAAAAAACGAACTGGTTGGGGAAGATGATATTATTTATCATCGTGGTGCAGATGATTGTGCAGTTAAGTTCCGTTGAGGTTACCCAATTTATTTACTCTCAGTTCTGATTGAGAGCCTTCCTTTTTAAGTCTGATTCATTCTCGTTTTCTTTTTTTATACTACCTTTGTAATAGTAAAAAGAATTTTATGAAATCATATTTACAAGTCAAAGAATTAAAGAAATCATTCGGAGATAGAGTACTCTTTGAAAATATAACTTTTGGTATTTACGAAGGAGATAAGGTTGGCTTAATCGCAAAAAATGGAGCAGGAAAAACAACTTTGCTTAAAATCATTGCCGGTGAAATGGATTATGATTCCGGGGATGTCGTTTTTTGTAATGATTTAAGAGTAGGTTATCTTAGACAACTTCCTGAAATAGATGAAAATCTGACTGTTTTGGAGGCTTGTTTGGATATTTCTGATGATGCTGTAGATGCTATCAAACTTTATGAGGATGCTCTTGAAACCGGAGATGTAGATATGATGGATAAGGCTATGCGTCTGATGGATGCCACAGATGCATGGACTTACGAGGATAGAATCAAACAAATTCTTACCCAGCTCAAGATTGTCAAATTGAATCAACCTGTCAAACAATTGTCAGGAGGACAAATCAAACGAGTGGCTTTGGCTAAGGTGATTATTAATGAGCCTGATTTGTTGATTTTGGATGAGCCGACCAACCATCTGGATATTGAAATAATTGAATGGTTGGAAGATTATTTGAAGCGTAGCAGAATCGCTCTTTTGATGGTTACTCACGATCGTTATTTCTTGGACAGGGTTTGTTCCAAAATTATAGAGATTGACGATAATCAGATTTATACATACGACGGTAATTATAATTATTATTTGACTAAACGCGAAGAGCGTATCAATGCTCAGAATGCGGAGTTGGCTAAAGTTAAAAACTTGCTTCGTACGGAAATTGAATGGATGCGTCGTCAGCCTCAAGCTCGAGGATCAAAGGCAAAATACAGAATTGATGCTTATTATGAGCTAGATAAAAAATCTAAAGTTAAACGTGATGACTCAACTTTGGAATTATCCAACAATGCTATTTATATAGGTAAGAAAATCTTTGAAGCAAAGAATGTTTGTAAAAGATTTGGCGATAAAGTCATTCTTGATAATTTCAACTATATTTTTTCCCGTTATGAGAAGTTGGGTATCATTGGTGATAATGGTGTCGGGAAAACTACTTTCATCAAATTATTGTTAGGTTTGGAACAACCAGATTCAGGCTCTTTTGATATTGGAGAAACGGTGGATTTTGGTCACTATAGCCAAAATGGGATTGAATTTAATGACAATGAAAAGGTGATTGATGCTATTACTAAGATTGCAGAATACATCTATTTTGACGAGAAAACAAAATATTCAGCATCACAGTTTCTTCAGTTGTTCTTATTCTCTCCGAATACTCAACAGAAATTAATTTGCAAGTTGAGTGGTGGTGAAAAACGCAGATTGTACTTGGCTACAGTCCTGATGAAAAATCCGAATTTTTTGATTTTGGATGAGCCTACTAATGACTTGGATATTGTTACCTTAGAAGTGCTTGAAGATTATTTGAGAAGTTTCAAGGGGTGCTTGATTGTGATTTCCCACGACCGTTTCTTCATGGATAAGATTGTGGACCATGTGTTCGCTTTTGAGGGTAATGGTAAAATCAAAGATTTCCCGGGTAATTATTCTGACTATCGAGAATGGTCAATCGAAGAGACCAAACGTAAGGCTGAGGAAAATAAGAAGGAGGTGGAGAAACCTGTTCAAAAAGAAAAGAAAGTCAATACCAATAAAAAGACCTTCAAGGAGAAAAAAGAATTTGAGACTCTTTCTGCTGAAATAGATCAGTTGGAAAATGAGAAGAAAGAACTTGAGGAAGAATTAAATTCTGCTGGAACTGACTATAAAAAAATTGAAGAAATATCGAATCGTATTTCTGATATTATTGAAGCTTTGGATATGAAGGAAATGCGTTGGTTGGAATTGTCTGAGAAAGACTAAAATACTAATTGATATACATTCAAGTCATCGTAGCCATTAGGCGTTTTTAACCAGTCTTTTAACACTCCGCAAGGTGTGAATCCTACTGCCTCAAATAGTTTCATGCTGTTTGGGTTACTTTGGGGCGTTTCAATGATAATTTGATGGATTTTAAGAAAATTGCGGCAATAGTCAATGATTAATTTTGTAGCCGATTGTCCGTATCCTTTTTTGCGGAAATTGGTGTCGATTATAATTCCAAGATGAACTCGGGAATTGAACGGATCAAAATTATAGAGGTCAATCATTCCCACAGAGGCATGGCTTTGTTTCTCCATAATCATCAAGCGTAATTGTCTTTGGCTGAAAATATCCGCCTTATAATCCCTTAAATATTCAATGATGATTTGTCTGGAAAAAGGTGCTACAGTATTGCTGACACTCCATATTTCAGTATCATTTTCCCATTGGTAGATATCATCGATATCAGATGGTTCTAAAGCTCGTAGTTTGAGTTGTTCGTTTTCCAGAAAAGCCATAATTACGCATTTTTAGGGTTCATGATAACGTCGGATTTAGACGAATAAATTTTAAATCTATTCTTTGGCGATTCGTTTTTTGCAATAAATTCAATAATTTCCTGATAGCTGGCAATTCGATTGTCAATGAAGACTTCCTTATTGGCAGTATCCGTTCTGTCAAATTCCGTTAGGCTTTTGATGGAAACAATTAGAGACATCTCGTCCAAGTGTTTTTTTATAGCTTCTTTATCATTGGAAATGATAATTGTTTTTTGACTATTGAAATTATTGGATTTGATTCTAAAGATTGCTTTAAAGAATCTTTTCAGTATGGC
>JAHHQT010000110.1 GCA_020026215.1 Muribaculaceae bacterium | reverse complement strand
CCCATTCTGTTTTCAGCCAAAGCCTTTACACGGAATGAGTAAGTGATGGGCGGTTTCTTGACATCGACGATTTCGCCGACTCTCAAAGGGCGCGAAGGTTTGACATTCATACCTCCAATAGAAACACGTCCTTTTTTGCAGGCATCAGTAGCAATGGTACGCGTTTTGAAAATACGTGTAGCCCAAAGCCATTTATCAATTCTCACATCCTTATCCATGATAATACTATTTATTATTAAACTGATTCATTGTTATAGACAATCCAGCCAAACAGAAGCTCTTCATAGCTTCAACAGCAAGAGCAATACGTTCTTTCAAAAAGTCTTTCTGTTCAGCGTCGAAAGTGCCCAAAACATAATCTACTTGACAACCGCGAGGGAAGTCATTACCAATACCAAAACGAAGACGGGCATAGTTTTGAGTTTTCAACATTTCTGCAATATTTTTCAAACCATTATGTCCTGCATCGCTGCCTTTACCTTTCAAACGGACTGCTCCCAATGGCAAAGCCAAGTCATCAACGAGAATCAGTACATTTTCCAAAGGAATTTTTTCTTTATCCAACCAATATTTTACAGCGTTGCCACTTAAATTCATGTAAGTGGACGGTTTCAGTAAAACGAGCTGTTTATTTTTCAATCTCGTTTCAGCCACATCACCATAACGCTGAGTGGTAAAAGTAATATTGGATGCTTCGGCAAAAGCATCCAATATCATAAAACCTATATTGTGGCGGGTATTACGGTACTCATCACCAATATTACCCAATCCTACAATTAAATACTTCATTTACTATTTAGCGTCAGCTGTAGCAGCAGCACCACGAGCGGCACGAGTCAATTGTACAGCACAAACAACAGCATTTTTAGCATTCATCAATTCCAAACCTTCGAAGTGTAGATCACCGATTTGGATTGTTTTACCAAGACCAAGAGAGTCAACGTTAATAACAACTTTTTCAGGGATTGCTGAGTAGATAGCGTTAACTTTGATTTTCTTCATTGACAAGCTTAGTTTACCACCGGCTTTAACACCTTCTGCGTGACCTTCCAATTTAACTGGAACTTCAACAGTAACAGGTTTTTTGTCAGTTACTTCCAATAGGTCGATGTGAAGAATTTCATCTTTTACTGGGTGGAATTGGATATCTTTAAGAATAGCTGATGTTTTAACACCATTAACGTCAAGATTGATAGCGAAGATTTCCGGAGTGTAAATCAATTTACGAACATCTTCTACTTTTACTGTCAAGTTAGTAGTGATGATACCTTTGTTGTTACCGATTTCGATAACTTGTTGGCCGTCTGTTAGTTTACCAGCGAATGGAAGATCAACTAGTTCGCCACCGTTCATTACTACTGGAATTAAGCCATTGTTGCGTAATTCTTTAGTTGCTTTTTTACCAAGGTTTGTTCTTGGTTGAGCAGATAAATTGTAAGTTTTCATTTGTAATTTGTTTTGTGTTACTCAAAATTAAGTGTTTTGCTCCTTAATTTCCCATCACACGGAATAATTTAAAAAGCGACGCAAAATTACTCATTTTTATGTGAATAGCAAAATTTCCGTCATTATTTTCTTCCACAAATATCTTTAAATGGGCAATATACGCAGTTATCCTCGTCTTCTGTCTGGCGGAAAGGCTCTTCTTTGTTAAATATTTCATCCAAGTAGTTTTTAATCACATCCATGAATGAAATTGTTTCTCCCTCTTTGGCAGTCACCGTAAATCCATCGTCAATGTCTCTGAAATCCTTAACATCATTCTTGTTCACATTCAAAGAAAATTCCTTGTCTGAAAACTCATTGATACTTCGAATTTGATAAATCAGAGGTCTTAGTTTCAACGGCTTTCCTCCATAATATTCTTCGTAGGCATGACAATACAGCAGCAACTGCGCTATAGCCTTAGCCCGCTTCTCATTTCCATTGGCCACAAACATAGAATCAACCACTCCAATTTTTACAGGGTCAGAACCCGTCTTATAGTCAATGATACGAACGATATCACCATCTGGTGATGAAAGACGGTCGATTCGGTCGATTTTAAACTTGAAATTGATTACTCGGTCTGTGTCTTTTCCCAAGTTCCAACGGATAATCTGTTCAAATTCACTTGCGATATAGACGAAAGGAGTCAAACGCAAGTCATATTCCAATACAGATTTCACATAGTAGTAAACCGTCTTGAATATCAAGAGTGCATCCCCCTGCAACTCCTTTGTCCAATCATTTTCAAGGAGTTTGTTATAATTTTTATTGACCGACTTTACGATAAATTTGTTCAAATTCACCTTTGACTCTATCAAATCAGTCAAAAATTTCTTTTGTACCAGTCTTTCGCCCTTCTCATTCGACGGAATACTGTCGTAAATATCCTGCAACGTTTCGTGAACAATTGTTCCCAATGTGGAGGCATCAATAAATTCAGAAATTTCGTCTTCTTCAGTCAATCCCTCAACACATTGCAAATACCATTGCAAAGGACAATTTATATAGGTACTCAACATACTTGCAGAGAAATTCTTTTTAGAATCATCTTGCAAATACAAGTTGAGTTTTTTCATAATCTGGTCATTCTTTCGAATTTCAATCACACGATTTTTAGGAAGGCGCACATTGTATTCCCAATTTGTCTTCTTGCATTTATTCACATTATACAGACGTTGCAACTGATAGATATAGCGAGATTGCTCACCGCTTGAAATACCCTGAGTGCGAGAATCATAAAGCAGATATACATTCTTTGCCCTACTTATCATTCGATAGAAATAATAAGTAAACATGGATTCCTGGAATTCGTAAGTGGACAAACCATAACCGGCACGCAACGACATTGGGATAAACGACTTCGTAAAGTGCTTGGATGGGAAAATTCTTTCATTCATGGAAAGAATAATCACATTTTCAAAATCAAGCAGACGAGTTTCCAAAACTCCCATTACCTGTAATCCGTTTAAAGGTTCTCCCACAAAAGCAATATTACTTCCTGCCAACATCCTTTCCAATAACAAGAAGAATGTCTTGGACTTCATCGTAGCAATATCCTTTTTATAGGCCTCCATAGTTGTCCTCATCTGAGACAAGGAATTCTCGTATTGATTGATGAACGACAATTCCAATCGGTCCTGAATATCAAGCTTCTCTTCCTCACCCGTTTCCTTACGACTATAGATTTGTGCCATGACGAACTTGATAATCTTTTCGACATAGTCTATAATTTCATCAGGAGTATCAAGTGGCTGATTGGAGAATATCACCTCCAAATTGGAAATAAACTTTGTCACCACAGTTTGTGGGACAAAGAAATATTTAAAATTGATGATTTGTTTTTTCAACGCATCTACCGAATCCTTGCAGATGTGCTTGATATAAGGATGCGACAGCAAAGCCTCCAAATCATCATAGTAATAGCAAGCCTCGTCCTCAATGATTCGTTTGCGGGAATGCAACATCGAAAGCATGGACATAAAAGATGCAATCGACGTGTTGCGCATCGGATAACCCATTGTTATATTCAGTGCACTGATAGTTTCAGGCATGGAATAGATAACCGAATTCAAATAGATTTCTTCAGGTAGCACTACCGCTGTATCTATATCTGTTGTCTTGTCCCGTCCTTCTTTCTTGAGGTTTGAAATAATTTTCCCGACCACCTTTGCCTGACCGCCACCCGATGGAACAGACATGATTTCAATGTTTGGCATTTCGGTAATCGGAGCCTCTTTCAAGTCATATTTTGAAGGGAATTCCTTAATATATTTAGGAAGGAAAGCATTACCCTTATTCTCAGGGAATCGGAATACAGGAGAATTGTAATCCCAATAGAAATCCCCAATTTCCAATCTTTGAAAGCCCTTGAAAATCGCCTCTTCTGATTTGGAAAGTGTACTGAAACCGACGAAAACTATTTTTGAAAAATTAAAATCTTCCTTCCTTGCAGTTTCCATTTTCTCCGCTGCCAACCGATAGGTCTTGCCCGAATAGGACAAGTTTTTGGATGCCAACAATTTATTAAATTCCATATATAACGGATAAAGCACCTCCCAAAGTTTTGTAAACTTCAGTCTTGCCTCACTGTCCGTGTCTTTCCAAAGATGTCCGTTATCCAATTTCAAGCGGTCCTCTCCCCAAAAATCCCTGATAACCTCCAGTTGCCTTTCATTCAGATAGTTCGCTGAAATATCCTTAAAATCCTTGATATTGAGAAACAACGCCTTTGCATCGACCATATAGCGGTCCACATCGTTGAAGTCACTTAATATCATATCACCCCAATAGATGAATTGGTCAAAGTTGAATTCCTTCGACGGGTCGGAAATATCAGCCGACATCGTTTTATAAATTGAATAGAGCGCAAACAATTGCTCCATACGACTGGCTTCGATGGTCTTGGTGTAATCGCTGATTAATTCTGAAATTGTAATAATTTCAGGAAGAATAAAGGATTTACCCTTGAATCGTTCTCCCAAATATTTGCTAAAAAACAGGCCACTGCGCCGGTTCGGAAAAACGAAAGTTATTTTATCAAGCGACTCTTTGTTATCAACAAAAGCATTGGCGACAAGCTTCAAAAATGGTATCATAATTAATCTAAACCTTAAACGAGAAACGACAGTTTATTTACGAATAGCCACCACAATACGAATGGCAAAATCAAACAATACAATCTTACCGTTACCATTGCCGACTATATCTTTAATCGCCCTGTCAATTTCATATATTATTCCCTCAACATTTCTTTCATTAATAAAAGGATAAAAGCGTGTACTGAACGCCTCTTCCTCACTGGTCATATAGTTCAATGATTTGTTATGCAGATTGTAGATGAAGTTTTCACGAATCATTCTGGCAATATAAGTCAAGCAAGCGCATGACTTCTCACGTTTCAATGCAGTCACTTCTTCTGACCAATCCTTCAAATCACGTAAATCTTTTTTATAGGCAGATCGCATCAAGCGTTTGAAAAATTCAAAATATTGTTGCGTATCTTCATCCACTTCAAGCAAATTCATTGCCTTGATGATACTGCCTCCCGACATATTGGCAACCGA
>JAHHQT010000109.1 GCA_020026215.1 Muribaculaceae bacterium | reverse complement strand
ATTTCTATGGAGAGGCCGATTTGACAATGTCATTAATTCGGGTGGTATAAAAATATTTCCTGAAGAGGTGGAGAGATTATTGAATGGAGTGTTTGATTGTCGTTACTATATCACTTCTGAGCCTTCGGAAAAATGGGGAGAATCTGTCGTTTTAGTACTTGAGAAAGTGAAATTGACAGACACTGAAAAAGAACATATTTTGTATATTCTTAAAGATAAATTACCTAAATATTCAGTACCCAAACGAATCGTTTGTATTAATAAATTTAAGGAGACACGTTCAGGTAAGGTTATTCGGTCTAAAGTGGATTGTTAAAATATGTTATTAACTGTATTGTGTACAAATAAATTTAACGTATGATTTTAAAATTTGAAGGGATATTGCGACCTTTGCAGCATTGAAAATAATAAGTTATGAGATTATCGGAACTAAAAACAGGACAATACGGTAGAATCGTAAAAATTTTAGGTCATGGCTCGTTTAGAAAACGTGTCATGGAAATGGGATTTGTAAAAGGAAAGAAGATTTCAGTGGAACTGAACGCTCCGTTGGATGATCCTATTAAATATAGAATTCTTGATTATGAAATTTCTTTGCGTCGTGCTGAAGCAGAATTGATAGAAGTTGTTCAAGTTGAAGAATCAGATGAATCTATCTATGAAAATGCAGCTGTTATCAAAGTAAATGAAGATGGAGAAGTCAATAAATTTAATGATGAAAGACGAACCATTAATGTAGCATTAATTGGTAACCCAAACTCTGGTAAAACATCATTGTTCAATGTGGCAAGTGGTGCAAAGGAAAGAGTGGGGAACTATGGTGGCGTTACAGTGGATGCCAAAAAAGGTGTCTTGAAACACAATGGTTATACATTTAATATCGTTGACCTTCCAGGTACTTATTCATTGTCGGCTTATTCACCAGAAGAATTATATGTTCGTCGTTATTTGCACGATGAAGTTCCTGATGTTATCATCAATGTTGTAGATGCATCAAACTTGGAACGTAACTTTTATTTGACTACGGAATTAATTGACATGGACCGTAGTATGGTGGTTGCCTTGAATATGTATGACGAATTGGAACGAAGTCATGTGCATTTTGATCATGAAACTTTGGCTAAAATGGTGGGAGTTCCAATTGTTCCGACTGTGTCAAAAACAGGTAAGGGTATAGACAATTTGTTTGATACGATCATTGATGTTTTTGAAGGCAAGAATGAAGTAGTCCGTCATATTCATATCAGCTATGACGAAGAAATTGAAAATGCAGTACATGCCATTCAAACTGAATTGAAGAAAGAAAAAACACTTGACCTTCAATTCTCATCAAGATATTTGGCAATCAAGTTTGTTGAAAAAGACAAGGAAATTGATTCTATGTTGAAGAGATTGCCTTGCTATGAACAAATTTCACAAATTAGAGACAAACATGTTGAGCTAATTGAAAAATCTCATAATGAAGATATGCCTGCAATCATTGCTGGCTCAAAATATGGCTTTGTTTCAGGAGCTTTAAAAGAAACTTTGTCCACAGAAGAGAAAGAGGAGATTAGAACTACTGCAATTATTGACTCTATTGTTACCAATAAATACTTGGGATTCCCAATCTTCCTTTTGATTATGTGGTTCATGTTCTGGGCTACCTTCGAAATTGGACAGTATCCTATGGATTGGCTTGATGCTTTAGTAGGCTATATTTCAGAATTGTGTCAGACTTTCTTGCCGGATGGAGCAATTAAGGATATGATTGTCGATGGTGTGCTTGGTGGTGTGGGGGCTGTAATTATCTTCCTACCAAATATCTTGATTCTATATACCATTATTTCATTTATGGAAGACTCTGGATATATGGCAAGGGCAGCATTTATTATGGATAAGATTATGCACAAAATTGGCCTTCACGGGAAATCATTCATTCCATTGGTAATGGGATTCGGTTGTAATGTACCGGCTATTATGGCAACAAGAACTATTGAAAGCCATAGTAGTAGATTGATTACCATTTTAATTAATCCATTCATGTCTTGTACAGCCAGATTGCCTATCTACTTGTTGTTTGTAGGCGCATTCTTCCCGAATAATCCAAGTATAGTGTTGTTTGGCTTATATTTGGCTGGTATTTTGGTTGCTGTAATTACTGCGAAACTTTTGAGAAAATTCCACTATAAGAAAGATGAAACTCCGTTTGTTATGGAATTGCCTCCTTATCGTATGCCGACTTTTAAGGCTACAATGCGTCACATGTGGACAAAAGGTGAGCAATATTTGAAAAAAATGGGGGGCGTAATCTTGGTGGCATGTCTGGTTATTTGGGCTTTGAACTACTTTCCAAGACCTACAGAAAGTCAAATCCAAGAAGTTGAACAAAGATTTACTGTCCAAGATACAGAGGGCTTGGATGCAGAGCGAATCTCTTCTAAAGCTGAAGCAATTGCAGCTACTGAAAATTCATATCTGGGTCAAGCCGGTAAATTCATGGCTCCAGTATTTGAACCACTTGGTTTCAACTGGAAGATGACCATTTCTTTAATTTCCGGTACACTTGCAAAAGAAACTGTGGTTTCAACATTAGGAGTCCTTTATAGTGGGGATTCAGAAACTGATGAAACGGCATTACAACAAAGAATCACACAACCGAATATCAATACAGGAGAGCCTGACTTCAATGTGCTTGTTGCAATCGGATTCTTGTTATTCTCTGTATTGTATGTCCCTTGTATTGCATCAATCATTGCAATTTCAAAAGAAGCGGGAAAATGGAAATATGGTATTTTCAGTTTGTGCTATAATACGTTGGTTGCATGGATCGTTGCATTCCTAATTTATCAAATAGGAAGACTCTTTATTTGATTTTAAGAATAAATTATCATATAATTATGTATCTTTGTAGCATTATTGCGTTCACGTATTGCAATAATGCTACAAGCATATAATAACTATAATATATAATGGATAAAAAATTTAAAAGAACACTTGTCACCACAGCATTGCCGTATGCTAATGGTCCTGTGCACATTGGTCACCTTGCTGGGGTATATGTGCCTGCTGACATCTACACTCGTTACTTGCGTTTGAAAGGTGAGGATGTTATCCTTATCGGAGGTTCTGACGAACATGGTGTGCCTATCACAATCAAGGCTAAGGCAGAAGGTGTGACACCACAAGATATAGTCGACAGATATCACAAAATCATCAAAGATTCGTTTGAAGAATTAGGTATTTCTTTTGATATCTATTCTCGTACTACAACAGACATCCATTCTAAGATGGCGAGCGATTTCTTCAGAAAACTATATGAAAAAGGGGAGTTTATCGAAAAAACTTCAATGCAATATTATGACGAAGAGGCCAAACAATTCCTTGCAGACCGTTATATTGTAGGTACTTGTCCTCATTGTAAGAATGATCATGCTTATGGAGACCAATGCGAAGCTTGTGGAACTTCATTAAATGCAACAGATTTGATAGATCCTCATTCTGCTATTACAGGCAATCGCCCTATCTTGAAAGAAACCAAGCACTGGTATTTGCCATTGGACAAATGGGAACCAAAATTGCGTGAATGGATTCTTGAAGGTCACAAAGAATGGAAGCCTAACGTTTACGGTCAATGTAAATCTTGGTTGGATATGGGATTGCAACCTCGTGCTGTCAGCCGTGACTTGGATTGGGGTGTACCTGTTCCTGTAGAAGGCGCTGAAGGCAAGGTGCTATATGTTTGGTTTGACGCTCCTATTGGCTATATCTCAAATACAAAAGAACTATTGCCAGACACTTGGGAAAAGTATTGGAAATCTGAAGATACAAGAATTATTAACTTTATCGGAAAGGATAATATAGTATTCCACTGTATCGTATTCCCTGCAATGTTGATGGCGGATGGCAGTTATCAATTACCGGAAAATGTACCGGCAAATGAATTCTTGAATTTGGAAGGTGATAAAATTTCCACTTCAAGGAACTGGGCTGTTTGGTTGCACGAATATCTACGTGATCTTCCTGGAAAACAAGATGTGTTACGTTACGTATTGACTGCCAATGCTCCGGAAACAAAAGATAATGACTTTACTTGGAAAGACTTCCAGGCAAGAAATAACAATGAATTGGTTGCCATTTTGGGAAACTTCGTTAACCGTTCATTGGTTTTGACTCACAAATACTTTAATGGAGTTGTTCCAGAAGTTGGAGAATTGACTGACTATGACAAGGAAACATTGAAAGAATTTACTGATGTCAAGGGAAGTCTTGAAAATTATTTGGAAAACTTCCGTTTCCGTGATGCCTTGAAAGAGGCAATGAACTTGGCTCGTATTGGTAATAAATATCTTGCTGATACCGAACCTTGGAAATTGGCAAAGACTGACATGAATCGTGTGAATACCATCATGAATATTGCTTTGCAAATTACAGCCAACTTGTCCATTGCATTTGAACCATTCTTGCCATTTATGGCTGAGAAATTGCGTGGAATGTTGAATATTGAAGAATGCGAGTGGGAACGTTTGGGTAATATTGATTTATTGCCTGCAGGAGCTCAACTTAATCCTGCCGAATTATTGTTTGAAAAGATTGAAGATGATGTCATTGAAGCTCAAATAAAGAAACTTCAAGATACAAAGAAAGCTAACGAACTGAAAAATTTCAAACCACAACCAGTTGCTGAGAATATTCCATTCGATGATTTCTTGAAATTGGATATTCGTGTGGGTAAGGTGCTGGAATGTACAAAAGTTCCTAAGGCTGACAAATTGTTACAATTCAAGATTGAAGACGGAATGGGTGGCCGTACCATTGTTTCTGGTATTGCTAAATACTATAAACCTGAAGATTTGGTAGGAAAGGAATTGTGTTTTGTTGCCAACTTTGAACCTCGTAAGTTGAAAGGAGTAATGTCACAAGGTATGATTTTATCTGCCGAAAATCCTGATGGAAGTTTGGTGGTAATTGGTCCGCAAGGTCCAGTAGTGCCGGGTTCACAAGTTAAATAAAAACTTTAAATATAATATAGGCGGTCATATAGTTTTATATGACCGCTTTTGTTTTTATTGAATGTTTAAATGCGATGGCGTAAACTATTATGAAATAGTAAAATAAAAAAGCAGAACTGTTGTTAGTTCTGCTTTTACTTTAATCTTTTCTGAGATTTC
>JAHHQT010000108.1 GCA_020026215.1 Muribaculaceae bacterium | reverse complement strand
ATCATATTTGTATCAAGAAACTAAGGCAATCTTGAACCCTAAGACATTGGTTCCTTTCTTGGTGGCTAAGATGAAGACTCTTGGTACAGCAGCCTGCCCTCCTTATCACATTGCATTTGTAATCGGTGGTACTTCTGCTGAAAAGAACCTTTTGACAGTTAAATTGGCATCAACTCACTACTATGACAATCTTCCTACTACAGGTGATGAAACTGGTAGAGCATTCCGTGATGTTGAATTGGAAAAAGAAGTATTGAAAGAAGCTCATAACATCGGTCTTGGTGCACAATTCGGTGGTAAATACTTGGCACATGATGTCAGAATCATTCGCTTGCCTCGTCACGGTGCTTCTTGTCCTGTGGGTTTGGGCGTTTCTTGTTCTGCTGACCGTAATATCAAATGTAAAATTAACAAAGACGGTATTTGGATTGAAAAATTGGATGCAAATCCAGGTGAATTGATCCCTGAGGCATTGAGACAAGCTGGTGAAGGCGATGCTGTTCAAATCAATTTGGACCAACCTATGTCTGAAGTTTTGAAAGAATTGGACAAATATCCTGTTTCAACTCGTCTTTCTTTGAATGGTACAATCATTGTAGGTCGTGATATCGCTCACGCCAAATTGAAAGAACGTTTGGACAATGGTGAAGATTTGCCAGAATATATCAAGAATCACCCTATTTATTATGCTGGCCCTGCCAAAACTCCGGAAGGTTATGCATGTGGTTCTATGGGCCCGACAACTGCAGGCCGTATGGACCCTTATGTTGACCTATTCCAAAGCCACGGCGGTAGCATGATTATGCTTGCTAAAGGTAACCGTTCACAACAAGTGACTGATGCTTGTCAAAAACATGGTGGTTTCTACTTGGGTAGTATCGGTGGTCCTGCTGCAATTTTGGCTAAAAACAATATTAAGAGCATCGAATGTGTTGAATATCCTGAATTGGGTATGGAAGCCATTTGGAAAATCACTGTTGAGAACTTCCCTGCATTTATCCTTGTCGATAATAAAGGTAATGACTTCTTTAAACAAATCAAACCAAGATGTTCTGATTGCGCTTTGAACAAATAAACTGATTCTTAATACATACAAATAAAAAAAGATGATGCATTTGCATCATCTTTTTTTATTTGTATGTATCGTTCGATTAACGTCCGCTATATTTAATCTTGTCTTTAATGATTTGATTGAATTCTGTCTCTTTCATCAAAGATTCTACGGTAATGTGCATTCTGTATCTCCAGTAGTGACGAGAGATAGCCGGAATGTTGATTTGTTCGTCTTTTGGATTTTCTCTTCTCAGTCTGCCGTCAATGGACATCCAGTCTTGCCAAGGCAAAATAGAAAGCATAGCAGGCGATTCCAAATGCTGGCTAATAATGATGTCACAAATCCAGGGTTCTGCGAAATATGGAGCTTGACCGCCTTTGTGCAACATATTATTAAAGAAGTGTTGGGTCTTTTCAGAATTTTCTTCCCACCATTGACGAATGCCACCCATATCGTGAGTAGATGTTGTACATACTGACAAATATGGATAATTGTACGGATTGCCAAATTCTTCTTTAGGGTCTTTAGGCATACGTTGGATTTCCAAAGACAAAATTTTCAATTCGTTCATGACTGCCGGAACGCAATCAGGAATCATGCCTAAATCTTCACCGCAAACCAACATATCAGTTGAATTTACCAATGCCGGTAGTTTGGTCATAGCCTTGCCATACCAGAAGTCATTGTGACGATGATAGAAGAAATCGTTGTAAAGTCTGTCAAAGCACCAACGTTCATAGTCGTTCAATGAGCGATATATATATGTGAATTGAGCCGAGATACGAGGGTGATATTTACCCTTTTGAATTGGGTCTTCAATGAACAATACGTCATCAATCAAGCCCATCAAACCATCACGGATTCTATTGTTTTTCGCGTTATCCTCTTTATTTTTGAAGTATTCAACAACTTTAATCTGATTATCAACAAATTCTTTCAATTGATAACGTCCATAACTGATTTCTTCCAAGAATTCAGCTTTAACCTCTTCTGTATATTCGCCAAAGAAATCTGTAATGAAGTAATTTCTAATGTACGGTTTCGTTTGAAGGTCCACATCAATCCAGAAATCGTAGTTATTACGCATTTCTTCTGGAGTATAAGGCATTGCAGGATTGAATAAGCCTAACAATCCATGAACGGCAGTCATCGGTATTTGCCAAATTCTAAAGAAACCAAGAATATGGTCGATTCTGTATAAATCGAAATATTCCGACATCTTTCTCATACGGTTCTTCCACCAATTGAAACCGTCTTTTTGCATTTCTTCCCAATTATAGGTTGGGAAACCCCAGTTTTGACCAAGGACAGAGAAGTCATCAGGTGGTGCACCCGCTTGACAATCCATGTTGAACAATCTCGGATATACCCAAGCATCAGCACCTGTTCTACTGATACCGATAGGAATATCTCCTTTCAAAACGACATTGTGAGCATGGGCGTAATCGCGTGCATCTCTCAATTGTTTGTCCAAATGATATTGTTGATAATAGATGAAATTGATTTCATCGCTTTTTTCTTTGCAGAACTTGTCAATTAAATCATTGTCGTATTGTGCATATTCTTTCCATTCGTTGAAATCAGGAGTGCTAAATTCGTCTCTCAATACGCAAAATGCAGCATAAGATTTCAACCAATATAAGTTCTTTTCAAGGAAAGCCTTGTAAGTCTTGTCTGATTTTAGGTTATCCTTTTGAGCTTCAAAAAGTTCTTTTAAGAATTGAGATTTAGCTTGATTGACTCTTTCATAGTCCACTTGAGGAAGATTATTCAATTCTTTAGCCAAATCATCAAAATATTTTTGTCTGTTTTTATCAGGAAGAGTACCTACTGATTGTAGGTGGATGTACATTGGATGCAATGCAAATGTAGAATTGGCATTGTATGGATATGAGTCAGTCCATGTATTGGTCATTGTTGTGTCGTTGATTGGCAAAATTTGCAATACTTTTTGACCAGACATAGCCAACCAATCTACCATTGACTTGATACTTTCAAAGTCCCCTACTCCAAAATCCTTTTCTGTACGAATAGAGAAAACAGGAATTGCTGTACCTGCTCCTTTCCAAATATCTGATGAATCATTGAATTTCAAACCAGAAATAGTGATTGCTGTTGTCTTGTTTGTTGGAACAGCAACATCAAGAATTCTGTTTTGAGTCAATTCCCAAGTTACTTTACCTGTAACACGGTTTATTTTGATGAATTTATATTCTGTTGGCATTTCCAAATCCTTCAAAGGAAGAACAATGGTCCATTCTGGGAAATTTGCATCGTTCATTTCCAATGACTTCTCGGCATTCCATCTTCCCAACGCTTCAGTTCTGCCCACAATCGCCAAATACTCATCAGTGCGAACAGATGGCGCAAAGACTCTTAATTCTACAGAATTAGCAGTCAATTCAATAGGCTTTGATGCTTCTCTGTGAAAAATGGCATCAGTAAACATTGATGAATAGAACGATTTGTCAATTGGCTGATCTTGCCAACTATCCAAAAGAATATGTGTTCTCAATTTTTTACCGGCGCTTACCTTGTGTGGTTTTCCCCATTCACGACGAATGTAGCCGGATTCGTTTTTTACAAAGTAACGATAGTGGAAATCGCTGATACCTGTTACATCAATGGATAATGACCAACAACCATCATTATAATTCATCTTGATTGCAGCATTCTCATTGTCGTTACCTAATTCTTTAATATTACCTACTATATATACTGATTCTCCCCAATTTGTATGGTAATCAATATTAAAAGATAGTTTCATGTAAATTCTAATTTTAGGTTATTATTAGTGAATCAATTTTCTGCTAAGTTAGTAATAAAAAGTGAGATACAGGCAAATTCCAAATATTATTTTAAAATCCGCCTGTATCTTGCACTTGTTTATTTTATTAGGCTATCCGCATCTGGAAGTTCCACAAGATGTACAAATCAAGCAACCTTCCTGATAGATAAGTGTTTCCTGACCACAATTCGGGCATTTCTGACCACTTGCCTGTGTCCCGTTTGGAAGATATTTCTTCAACGCGCGTTCGACACCCATTTTCCAAGTATTGATAGACTCACTGTTCAATTCCAAACCGCTGACAAGTTTGATAACTTGGTTGATAGGCATGCCATAACGAAGCACGCCTGAAATCAATTTAGCATAGTTCCAATACTCAGGGTTGAATTTGTCAGACAAACCTTCAATAGTTGTTTTATATCCACGTTTGTTAATAAATTGGAAGTCATAGCGTTTGTTGCCGTTTTCATCAATAGCTTTGATAATCTTACCTTTACTTACAGATTTAGGACAGAAGATACCATCTTCGTCATCAGCCAAACCTGTGAAGATTTCGTACGGTTTGTCGTTTACCAAACCGATGAATGCAATCCATTTCTCTTTATTGTTTTGGAATCTTACAACATCGGCATCCAATTCTATCGGACGTTTCAAAACTTCATGCTCTTCAACAGCGATAACCGGTTCTTGTTTCTTTTTTTCTTTTTGAGTAGCAATTAATACACCTGATCGAGAGCCGTCACGATATACTGTACAACCTTTACATCCTGCTTTCCAAGCTTGAAGATACAAATCGTTGATTAGAGATTCGCTTACATCTGAAGGCAAGTTGATGGTTACACTGATTGAGTGATCAACCCATTTTTGAATACGGCCTTGCATGTTTACTTTCTCCATCCAGTCAATGTCATTAGATGTAGCTTTGTAATATGGTGATTTTTCAATCAACGCATCAATTTCTTCTTGTGAATAGTCATGTTTTACCTCGAAACCGTTCACTTCCATCCATTTAATGAATTTGTGGTGATAAACAATGTATTCTTCAAATGCGTCTCCAGTTTCGTCAACATAGTCGATTCTTACGTTAGGGTCATTAGGATTAACCTTTCTTCTTCTCTTGTAAACTGGCATGAATACAGGTTCAATCCCAGATGTGGTTTGTGTCATCAAACTTGTTGTTCCTGTAGGTGCAATTGTCAAACATGCGATATTACGACGACCGTATTTCAACATGTTTTCGTACATTTCAGGATCTGCTTCTTTCAAACGTTTGATGAATGGATTGTTCTTTTCTCTTTTTGCATCAAAGATTTCAAATGCTCCACGTTCCTTAGCCAAGTTTACGGAAGAATTATATGCAGCAACAGCTAAAGTCTTGTGTACGTTTACAGAGAAATCGGTTGCTTCTGGAGTTCCATATCTGAATCCCATTGATTTAATATCGAATGTCTCTTCATTGTTTAATT
>JAHHQT010000107.1 GCA_020026215.1 Muribaculaceae bacterium | reverse complement strand
GTCTTGGAAAACAGTGTCAAGCACGACAAGATGATGGATACCGTGGCTGATGTATTTGAAAGCAAGAAATACTTGGAGATTTTGAATCCTAAGAAAGAAGAAGTGAAATAAGTTCTATATAAAAACTCTGTTTAACGATTATGGGCTGACCTGCTTGGTGCACGGTCAGCCTTTTTTATACGAAAAAAGATGATGCAGAACGGTCTGTATCATCTTTTATATTTTTTAGTCTTGTGTGATTTGATTTCCAATTACCCGACATGCCTTCAAGAAGCGGTTGGCGTAGTAGGTACTCGTTGATTTGGTTTCGGTGATACCCGAACTGCAACTGGCATGGATGAAGGAAAAATGACCTGTTTCCGGGTCAATGTGGGTAACAATGCCCACGTGTCCGATGCGTTTTGAGATTTTCCTGCCAGAGAAGAATACCAAGTCGCCTACTTGCAGGTCGTGGCGGTCGGTGATTTCTGTTTCTTTGTTGAATTGGCTGCCTGAAACCCGTTCCAATTCGATGTCAAACTTATTGAATACATATTTGGTGAATCCCGAACAGTCGAACCCTATTTTAGGATTCATTTTGCCACGACGATAGCGAATACCCATATATTGCTTTGCTGTAGAAACGATGTCCTTTTGCAAATCATAGACGGAGTGCATCTTTTGGAAATTCTCGTGGGTGAATGCATGGGATAGAACGTTTGAGATGGAGTCTATTTTTAAATCAATAGTCGGTACTGCACCCAAATTGACTTCAAGAGTGGGTATCGACAACTCCTTGACCGATGTCTGTACATCAGCTTTTGAAACTGCAAAGGTTGCAATGAAAAGGGGTAATATTAGAAATAGTTTTTTCATTCGTTTTAGGGTAGCGCAAAGATAATAAAAACAAGCGGTTTCTCCAATGTGCCTGTCGGTTGTCGATGACGGTCTATTTGTGGGTTGCCTTGTACCACTTTGTCTCTGTAATTGTTTGAGTGGAAGCGTTTATACTAGGGTCAGAGATGGTGATTCCCGAGAAGGTATCAATTGTGATTCTACCCATTGACATGGAGTAAATTTGAGGAGTATTAACTTTTTTTATAATCACTTTGTCCAAATCCTCGTTGAATTTGTCCAACAGCGCCTTGTCTGTGCACAATTTTGAAACGTAGCTGCCCATGTCAAAGAAGATGGTCGGTGTGTAGCCGTCCAATCTTTGTATAGTGCCAACTTGGTCGGGATTGAACTTGAACTTGGTGTTGATTTCGTTCATCGTTGTTGCCAGACGGTCAATTTGGCTACAGTCAATCACAGCCAATGTTCCGTAAGGCATTGAAAAATCAGAGTAGAATTTCAAGAAACTGTCGCAGATGGCATTGTAGTCGGGAGTGCCGAACATATATTGCCCGATTTCGGCGTATGGAGCGCCGTAGCTCATGATTTCGCTGGTTGAAGCTATAATGTAGTTCGCCGCGTCTTTTAGCTCGTAGGCGGTCTCTATATTCGCCATATAGCATACGTCGTAATAAATGTATTCCATTTTCAGGTTGGCTCGTCGAATGGCATTGGCAAATGTGGAAATATCAGTCTGGCTATCGGCATCCAAACCGCCGAAAAATCGGGTTGGGTATTCGCTGTCATAGTCCCAATAATATTTCAAACTCAATGACCTTGTCTTTGACACCGGTAGCCAGCCCATGCCGTGCGCTCCGATAACCATGGAATATTCCTTTGCTACATAATTTGTTTTCATGTCGTTTAATACGGTTGCTATGCCTTCTTCCGTTGTGGTATTGATGTCGGGATAGAACTTGATGGTTTCGTGAATGATGTGCCCTTTATCCAATTTTATCTCGAACAATTCCGCTTTTCTTTCACTTTCGGCGAAGAAAACGACAATCTTTTGTCCTTGGAGATTAGCATTCATGTAGGCAATCTCCATATCCTCAATGTTTTGACGGAAATTGTGGGTTAAGGAAGTGGACCATGGAAAATACATGAACAGGACATTATCCACCACTTCGGGAGTCTTCGGTTCTTCGTTGCTGCATGAGGTGGTGAATAGGGCGGATATAATTGTTAGGATGAATAATAATCTGAATTTCATTGTAATACTGCAAATTTTTTACGAATGCAAATATACTTGTTTTTCCTTAAAATGCCCATTGCCATTGATGAAAAACCATATTATAGACCTAATCTATACGTCTATAGAAAGTATCTATTTGATTTATAAGAAAACCTGCTTTATCTTTGTATCGTAATCAAAAACAAGTAACAAAAGAATAGAAAATATAATATCAATATTATGGCAATAAAACATTTAAACAAGGCTGATTTCTTAAAGAAAGTTTCAAACTATGAAGAATCGAAAGAGTGGAGTTTTTTAGGTGACAAACCGGCTTTGATTGACTTCTACGCATCATGGTGCGGTCCTTGCAAAGCTTTGTCGCCAATTTTAGAGGAATTATCAGATGAATATGATGGCAAGGTTGACATTTACAAGGTAAATGTTGATGATGAATTCGAATTGTCAAGCGCATTTGGAATCCGTTCGGTGCCTACATTGATTTTTGTTCCAATGCAAGGCCAACCAAAAATGTCAACAGGGGGAATGCCTAAGTCAAAATTAAAAGAACTGATTGATAATTTATTGTAGAAAATAGTTTTTTTTATCTGTATTCCGATTTACCGGAGATTGCACGTTACGGCGAATTAAAGTTCTATAACTGTACCTGTTCTGAAGATTTCAGAATTTGTTATTGAATCAATAATTTCTCTTTTCGCCAAATCACAAGTGCAGTGTCCGGTAAATATTTTTATATCAGGGTAGTTCGAGCAGATTTCCTGCTTGAAATTTGCTGTCTCGGCTATGGTGCGTTCGCTTTCCACAAAATGCAGACCGCCTATATAGGCATAGACTTTGTCTACTCCCGTGAAATTTCGACACGCTTCGATAATGTTCACCGCCCCGTTGTGCGAACAGGGGGCAATGATGACCAATCCTTTGTCGGTATTGACGGCGACGGATAGTTCATGGGTGAAATCGTCGGCTGTTTCTGTGGCATCATTTTCCTGCTTGGTCAGGTACTTATTTCCAAAAGGCATGGAAAAACGGTGCTCGTCGGTATAGACAAATGCTACTTTTTCATTGTATCTGCAACTCTTTTCAAGGAAAGACAAGTGCTCGAAATCACCAGAGAATATCTTTTCGTCTGTACTGATGTCCTTTTTCTTTTCGTGCCGTGCAGAGAAATAGTGCGTGTGTCTCACTTTTGCGGAAATGAAGGTGGGAATTTGTGCGTATTTTTCGATGAAAGGAACAAGACCTCCACTATGGTCGTTGTGTCCGTGTGAAATTACTGTGAAATCGACTGTTCCCAAATCAATGCCCAAGGTTTCGGCATTCGCCATGAATTTATCAGAAGCCCCAGTGTCGCATAAAAATTTCAATGTGTCTGTTTCAACAAAAATGGACAATCCGTGTTCTGAATATAGATTGGGATTTTCTGATGGGGTATTGTCGATTAAAATAGTAATTTCCATAGATAATCATTGAGTGATGAGTTGTACAAATTTAATGTATTTATTTGTTTCCGATGTTTTTTCTACTGAAAAAAGGTAATGCCTTATACTTTGGTGGAATAGCTTTTGAAAATAAATAAAATTGTAGCTACATTTGTACGTAGAATATTGAATTAAATGAAGATTTCTGAATTATGTGATATGCTGAATACACCCAAGCGTGTTGAGGCTATCGGAAAAGTAATTGGAGATAATAAAATGAAATCTGTTGCCTTGGATGGGCTGGTCGGCTCGTCTGCGGCAATGCTCTTTTCGCGTCTTCCCAAGAAAAAGTTGCCTTATTTGATTGTTATGAACGATATGGATGAGGCAGGGTATATGTACAATGACCTGTGTCGTATCAATGGTGATGCCGATGTGCTGTTGTTTCCTTCGGGATATAAGCGCGACATCAAATATGGTCAGGAAGATCCCCCATCACAGATTCTTCGTGCAGAAGTGCTGAACCGTTGGGATGACGGAAAGGTGCGTTGGGTAGTGACCTATCCTGAGGCTTTGGCAGAAAAGGTTGCTTCCAAGACCAAGTTGGAGCGTGAAACCCTGCAATTCAACAAGGGAGGCCATGTGGATTTGACTGATACGCAGGTCAAGTTGCGCGAGTTCGGCTTTACCGAGGTGGACTATGTCTATGAGCCCGGACAATTTGCAGTGCGTGGTTCTATCCTTGATATTTTCTCCTTTACCAATGAAATGCCGTTCCGTATGGACTTTTTCGGTGATGAAATCGAGAGTATCCGTACGTTCAACATTGAAACTCAACTTTCAGAAAACCCTTTGGACAGTATCTGCGTGGTGAACCACATGAGCGGTTACAGTGAGGGGGCAACTTCATTTCTGGAATTTATCGGCGACAAGACCATTCTGTTCATGCACGACCGTGAATGGTTGAAGAGCCGTATCAATGCCATTACCTCAGAAACTATTTCTGAAAGTACGGTCATTGCAAAAGAGGGAGACATCAATGCGATGAAAAATTTGGTTGATGCCGAATCCTTTTGTTCGAAGTTGGCGAAGTTCCGCCATTTCGATTTCGCCATAAACAATCAGGGCGACTATCCTGCTCGCATCACATTTGACTGTTCATTGCAAGGCATATTCCATAAGAATTTTGACATTATCAGTAGCTCGTTCAAGGAATTTGAAAAGGCGGGCTACCGTATCTATATCTTGTCGGACAACGAACCTCAGTTCGAACGCTTGCGTGTCATTTTCAAGGACCGTGGTGACGAAATTCCATTTGAGCCTGTGTTGCATACCGTGCATGAGGGATTCGTGGATAACGAATTGAAAGTCTGTATCTTTACCGACCACCAAATTTTTGAACGCTTCCATAAATATACCCTAAAGAGTGACCGTGTCCGCTCTGGCAAACTGGCTTTGTCATTGAAGGAACTGTCGCAGATTGAAGTGGGCGACTACATCGTGCATATTGACCATGGTGTAGGGCGTTTCGGCGGTTTGGTGCGCACGAATGTCAATGGTAAGATGCAGGAAATGATTAAGTTGACCTATCTGAACGATGACAAGATTTTTGTTTCCATTCATGCGTTGCATAAGTTGTCGAAATACCGTGGTAAGGAGGGCGTTGAGCCCCGCTTGAACAAGTTGGGGACAGGTGCTTGGAACAGAATCAAGGATAAGGCGAAGACCAAGTTGAAGGATATTGCCCGCGACTTGATTAAGCTCTATGCCGCACGCCGTAATGAAAAAGGATTCTCGTTCTCTCCCGACAGTTATTTGCAACAAGAGTTGGAGGCTTCGTTTATTTACGAAGATACACCCGACCAATTGAAGGCTACACAGGACGTAAAGTCAGATATGGAAAGCGACCGTCCGATGGACCGTTTGGTTTGTGGGGATGTAGGATTCGGTAAGACGGAAGTAGCTGTGCGTGCAGCATTTAAGGCTGCTACTGACGGCAAACAGACCGCCGTGTTAGTGCCGACCACCGTTTTGGCTTATCAGCATTTCACTACGTTTACACAACGCTTGAAGGATTTCCCTGTCAAGGTGGATTATTTGAGCCGTGCGCGTCGTC
>JAHHQT010000106.1 GCA_020026215.1 Muribaculaceae bacterium | reverse complement strand
TTCCTCTTCAGTAACATCAGCTTCATAACGAATAACAGAAGACTTGAAACCACATCTTTCACAGGCTTTCACCTTGTGAGCAACGTAAGTTTCGCTACCACCGTCATGGCCAACCAATATAGCGGCAAGATGAGGTTGTTTTTGACCATTCTTAAGCATTTCAGCAACTTCATCGGCTATCTCTTGCTTAATGTCGTCAGCAATTTTTTTTCCGTCGATTAATTCCATCTCTTAAATTTTAAAATAGTTACGAGGTTATTTTACAAAGATAATATCAAAAAATGATTTTAAAACAAATCAAATAAAAAAAGAGAATGAACATTGAATTGTTCATTCTCTTGTATTTTAAGCATGAAGTTTCATGATTAGCGGCGACGCAAGCCTTTCATCATATTCATCGGCTTCATGGTTGTTGCCATCTTCATCATCTTGCGTGTACCTTCGAATTGTTTCAACAGGCGGTTCACTTCTTGGATGGAAGTACCACTACCCTTCGCAATTCTTTGACGACGGCTGCCGTTGATGATTTCCGGATTAGAACGTTCTTCAGGAGTCATTGAGTAAATGATAGCTTCAATACCCGTGAATGCGTTGTCATCAATATCCACATCCTTAATTGCTTTTCCAACACCCGGAATCATAGATGCCAAATCCTTTAAATTACCCATTTTCTTGATTTGAGCGATTTGGGCAAGGAAGTCATTGAAGTCGAATTGGTTTTTCGCAATTTTCTTTTGAAGACGTCTGGCTTCTTCTTCGTCGTATTGTTGTTGGGCACGTTCTACCAAAGAAACGATATCACCCATACCCAAGATACGGTCAGCCATACGAGCCGGGTGGAACAAGTCGATTGCTTCCAACTTTTCGCCTGTACCGACAAACTTGATTGGTTTGTTCACCACTGTACGAATTGACAAGGCAGCACCACCACGAGTATCACCATCCAACTTAGTAAGGACAACACCGTTGAAATCCAAACGTTCGTTGAATTCACGAGCAGTATTGACAGCATCCTGACCAGTCATTGAGTCAACAACGAACAATGTTTCTTGAGGATTGATAGCTTTCTTGATAGCTTCAATCTCGTTCATCATTTGTTCGTCAACAGCCAAACGACCCGCAGTATCGACAATCACCAAATCATAGTTCTGAGCTTTGGCATATTTGATAGCATTTAATGCAATTTGTACTGCATCTTTAGAATCCGGTTCAGTATAAACAGGAACGTCAATTTGTTCACCAAGCACTTTCAATTGGTCGATAGCAGCAGGACGGTAAACGTCGCAAGCTACCAACAAAGGACGTTTTGCTTTTTCGCTTTTATATTTTTTAGCAAGTTTACCAGAGAAAGTTGTTTTACCAGAACCTTGCAAACCAGACATCAAAATAATTGATGGATTGCCTGATAGATTAACATCAGCAGTGTCTCCACCCATAAGTTCTGCAAGTTCATCATGAACAATCTTCACCATCAACTCGCTCGGCTTAATAGCATTAATCACATTTTGTCCCAATGCCTTAGCCTTCACAGTGTCTGTGAATTGCTTAGCAACTTTGTAGTTGACATCGGCATCAAGCAATGCACGGCGTACATCCTTCAATGTTTCCGCCACATTGATTTCAGTGATTTTGCCCTGTCCTTTTAATAACTTAAAAGAGCGCTCAAGTCTTTCACTTAAATTTTCAAACATATTCTATATCTTTATTTTTCTTATTCAGGTAACTTATTTGTCAAAGGCTCTGGGAACACGATAGACGGTTTGAAAGTTTTGGCTTCCTCGGCATCCATGTGGGCATACGCCATAATAATTACCACATCTCCTTTGTAAACTCGACGAGCAGCAGCGCCATTCAAACAAATATCGCCTTTACCTCGTGGACCTGGAATCGCATAAGTGTCGATTCTTTCACCATTGTTGTTATCTACGATGTAAACACGTTCGTTGGCGATGATTCCCGCCGCATCCATCAAATCCTCATCAATCGTAATACTGCCAATATAGTTCAAATCTGCATTGGTAACTGTTGCGCGATGAATTTTTGATTTTAGTACTTCAATTTGCATTATTTTTCCTTACGTTTTATTTTTTGTATGCGATATTGTCAATAAGTCTGACATCACCACAATAAACAGTGATACAGCCTACGATATATGCAGATTCGTTCCAGTCAGAAACGGATTGCATAGTGATACCGTCAACAATTTCATAGTATTCCACTTTCATTTGTGGAATAGCATTGATTTTATTTACCACAAAATCAATCGTATCTTTAACAGTGTTTGATTTTGCAAAGGTAAGACTTTCAGTCATAATTTTTGCAATATTTGGAGCAATGTTTCTTTGTTCCGGAGTCAAACGCACGTTTCGGCTACTCAAAGCCAAGCCGTCATCCTCACGTTTAATCGGGCAAGCCACAATATTCAACTTGAAGCCTTCCAATTCCACCATACGGCGAATAACAGCGATTTGTTGGAAATCTTTTTCTCCAAAATAAGCGTTGGTCGGTTCAACAAAACTGAAAAGTTTGCTGACGATTTGAGCCACACCGTTAAAGTGTCCCGGGCGGTGAGCACCTTCCATCACTTCAGCGACAGGACCTAAATCAAATACACGAGTATCTTCTTTTGGATAAATTTCTTCGACAGACGGCATAAAGACAATGTCGCAACCAGCAGATTCCAATAGTTTGCAATCGTTCTCTTCAGTACGAGGATAAGTTTTCAAATCCTCTTTGTTGTTGAATTGTGTAGGATTGACAAAAACACTGACAACAACAACATCGTTCTCCTTGCGAGCACGATTAACCAATGACATGTGGCCGGCATGCAAAGCACCCATTGTTGGGACTAAGCCAATAATCTTATGATTTTTCTTAAAATTTTCAACAGCAGCTTTTAACTCTAATACCGTTCTAATAATTTCCATTTTAAATGTGTTTTAAAAAACCTTGCAAAGGAAACAAATATTTGTCACATAGCGAAATTGAGAGCGTTTAAAATTCAAAAATTAGTTAATAAATCGTATTTTAATCACCTAATTAATATCAATATATCTAAATCCTTTCCTCATTAAAAGAATTTTTGTATCTTTGCAGTAGAATCCATATTTTATTTTAAATTATGAGTAACTCAAAAGTATTATTTATTAGTCAAGAAATAACCCCTTATCTACCTGAATCGGAGATAGCCAACATGGGACACGACTTACCTCAAGGAATGCAAGAACACGGTTATGAAGTACGTACATTTATGCCTAAATATGGTTTAATCAACGAACGTCGCAACCAATTGCATGAAGTAATTCGTTTGTCAGGGATGAACTTGATAATTGATGATACAGACCACCCGTTAATTATAAAAGTAGCTACCTTGCAACCTTCCCGTATGCAAGTGTACTTCATATATAATGAAGATTATTTTCAAAAAAATACAGACAAAGAATTGGAAACAATCCAGTCTCCGGAATTGAACGATGAAAGAGCCATTTTCTTTGCAAGAGGAACTATCGAAACAGTCAAAAAACTACGCTGGGAAGCAAACGTAGTGCACTGTCAAGGCTGGTTGTCAGCACTTGCTCCTATGTTCATCCGCAAAGTATATGCCGACGATCCTTCATTCCGCGATTCTAAGATTGTCTATTCTCTATTTGGTTCTCACTTCGACGGCACACTCGACCCTCGTTTTGAAGAAAAATTGAGAATGGAAGGATTCGATGACGAAGATCTAAAAACCATCATAGGCAAACCGTTCGATTTCGACACTTTGGCAAAATTGGCATTGGCGCACAGTGATGGTGTTGTTATCCACACTGAAGATGTGTCACAAGAGCTTATCGACTTCATCGCAGAAAACAAGATTCCATGCTTGTACTACAAAGAAGGCGAAGACATGTTTGACAAATGTTCAGAATTTTACAAAACATTATAATTTCAGCTACAACAATGAAGCTATTCAAATTCCTGCTTAGCTCACTCACCATCTTAGCAGTGGCTACAGGATGTGATGAAAATAACATCGGTTCTTCAATCACAGATGTAAACACTCACCTGATTGTTGATTCAACTTTCACAATAACAGGCGAATCTCTCGCCAATCCCGAAGTCAGATCAAGAACCGTCACACAACTAATTGGAAAAATTCAAGCGACAGAATATGGTTCGTTGCAATCTGACATCGTTACGGAGTTCATGCCTACAGCAGTTTTGGACACTACGGGTGTCAGCGTAAACGACATTGATTCTGTAAAATTGCATTTCTTGTCACCAATGGGTCACTATACTGGTGATTCCATCACTCCTATGCAAGTGAGCGTGTACAAATTAAACAAGAAATTGCCTTACCCAATTTACAGCAATTTCAATCCGGAAGGTTACTATTCAAAAGACGACTTGATTGGCCGCGAAACTTACGCAATGACAATGTTGGGTCAAAAGGACACATTGTACACCTACGACAACAACTTCAACCAAGTGTTCTATCGCGCTATTGACATCACCCTTCCATTGCAATTCGGTAAAGATTTGTTCAACAAATATTTGACCAATCCTGAAATCTTCTCAGATCCGGAATTGTTCACACAATATTTCCCGGGCATCTATGCCACAACCACTTACGGCAACGGTCGCGTAACTCATATTGCAAGTACGCAAATCGACCTTTACTATAAGAAACATACAAAAACTGAACAAGACAAAGATACTGTCATCAGAAAAGTAGGACAATATTTCGGCGTTTCTCCAGAAGTCGTAACCAACAACAACATCCGTCTTGTTCCTTCTGAATCATTGAAAGAGTCAGTAAAGAATGGCGACATCATTATTCAAGCACCGACAGGATACGAAGCCCACATCAAGTTCCCAACCCGCAAAGTTGTGGACAAATACAAAGAGTTGAGTTTGAAGGGTTTGACCGTCTTGAATAATGTAGAATTCAACATTCCAGCCACAGAAATCAAGAATGACAAGAAAATCAAAGTTCCACAATACCTATTGTTGATTCGCGAATCCGAAAAAGAAGAATTCTTTGAAAAGAACAAGACAGCGGACAACATCAACTCTTTCTATGCCGAATACGACAAAAAGACAAAGAGCTACAAATTCATCATGCGTGAATTTATAAAAGAGTTGATTACCAAAGAAGTGGAAGTTGCCGACAAGGATGAAAACCTATTGCTCATCCCAGTTGACGTTCATGTGGAATCTGCACAAGGTCAACAGAATTTTGTAGTGGCAATCACTCCTCAACTTTCTGCTCCGGCCATGGTAAAGATTAATGCTGAGAATGCAAAAATCATTGCTACATTCAGCAAAAAAGATTTCCAATAATAAGGCTTATATAGAAAAATAATTTATAACTTTGTGTCGCTATAAAAACATAGCGACACATTTTTTTGCCTAAATAGCTCAGTCGGTAGAGCATTTCATTCGTAACGAAAAGGTCAAGGGTTCGAGTCCCTTTTTAGGCTCAAGACTATCCTCTATAAAATAGAAGGATAGTTTTTTATTTAATGACACTTAGTTTTGCAAATTTTCCGTTAAAAGAGTGTTTTAAAGCAGAAATTTGGAATAATATAAAATAAACACACTAGTGTCCACTAAAAATTAGCGCGACACTAAAATTTTAAAAATTAAATA
>JAHHQT010000105.1 GCA_020026215.1 Muribaculaceae bacterium | reverse complement strand
ATTGTAGCCATTTCTCAAATGACACCCGGTCCTATCGGCATCAATACCGCTACCTACATTGGATATACAGCCACAGGAAATACCGTTTTGGGCTCAATCATCACCACCTTGGCAGTGGTCTTGCCTTCATTCTTGTTGGTATTGTCTGTCACCCGTTTTGTACAACACCACCAGGACAGTCTAATTATCCAAAATATCTTCAAATGCTTGCGACCGATTATCGTTGGATTGATTGGCTCAGCTGCACTATTATTAATGAACACTGAGAATTTTACAGATATATATAGCCTTATCATTTGCACAGTAGCATTTGTATTGGTCTATTTTATAAAATTACACCCTATCTTCGTCGTAATATTGGCAGGATTAGCAGGATATTTAATTTACTAACTAATTATGAACTATTCAGAAACTATAGATTTTTTATTCAATAAAACTCTTATTTTTCAACACGTTGGAGCAGCCGCCTATAAACCGGGACTGGAAACTACAAAAGCCATCAGCGCAATATTTGGGAACCCTGAAAGAAATTTCAAAAAAATTCATGTGGGCGGTACAAACGGAAAAGGCTCAACATCCCATTTATTGGCATCTATTCTCCAAAAATCGGGTTACAAAGTTGGTCTATACACTTCACCTCACTTGCTTGATTTCAGAGAAAGAATCAGAGTAAACGGAGAGATGATTGACAAGGAATCTGTAATTTCATTTGTGGATAGATTTCTAAAATCCGACTATAAAGGACGTTCCGCCTCTTTCTTCGAATTGACTACCATTATGGCATTCGACTATTTCAGTCAACAAAAGGTAGATTATGCCATCATAGAAGTAGGATTAGGTGGTCGTTTGGACAGTACCAATATCATCACCCCTGAATTAAGCATCATTACTAATATTTCCTTCGATCATACTCAATTTTTGGGAAACACCCTGGCTGCTATTGCAGGAGAAAAAGCTGGCATTATCAAAAAGAATGTTCCCGTAGTCATTGGTGAATATTTGGAGGAAACCAAGCCTATATTTGCTGGAAAAGCACAGATAGTAGGCACACAGATAACATTTGCTCAAGACAACAATAAAATCATTTCTTCAACCAACCACAATTACCGACTTGTACTACAAACTTCTGATTATGGAGAAATCGTAGATGAATTGTGTGGTTATTGCCAAGTCCACAATGCGAATACCGTTTTGAATGCTGTTGAAATACTAAAAGGACAAGGAGTAAACCTTACAGAAAAAGCGGTAAAAGAAGGCTTTGCTACAGTCTGTGAGACTACAGGATTGATGGGACGATGGATGAAAGTCAATGATAAACCAACTACTATTTGCGACACAGGCCACAATACAGGAGGTATCCAATATATAGCCAAGCAACTGAGTGAAGAAAAATACAATACCCTTCGTATTGTTATGGGTTTTGTCAGCGACAAGGATGTAAATCACATCTTGGAAATGCTACCTCATCATGCTGTTTACTATTTCACACAAGCCTCTGTGGAAAGAGCTATGGATGTAAATACATTGGTCGAAAAAGCAAAGGCTAAAGGAATCACAGGGAAAGCATTTCTAACAGTGGCTGAAGCCTACCGTACGGCACAAAAAGAAAGTGCCCCCGATGATTTCATTTACATCGGAGGCAGTACCTTTATCGTTGCAGACTTTTTGTCTGAAATTAACGAGTAGCGATTACTTCAATTTCAACTTTAGCCCCCTTAGGCAATTCACGTACCGCAACAGCAGAACGTGCAGGGAAAACTGCGCTGAAACACTTTGAATAGACTTCATTCATTTCACCGAATGTAGCCATGTCTGTCATGAATAAAGTTGGATTCACCTGAACGGTCGTAACGAGCCACCACTTCTTTCAATGTCATATCTGATAAATTAATGGCAGGCTGATAAGAGAAACTATCATCCTGATTGGTCACTTCTGATAGCAATCCGGCATCTACTAGTGAATCGATAATATTATTCACCAATTGAATCGGCAAATCATAAGACTTGGCAAACTGTTTTTTGGACAAAGGAGGTAATTCATGTTCAAATCTTCTCACAATAATAAAAAGAATATATAACATCAATTCTTCTCTATACTTATTGGAAATTTTCTTACATTGTGCAGAATAGTTGAAACGGAAGATATTTTGGGCAGAATACGTAAGAACTACACCAGTAATACAAATCAACCAAGTCATATACATCCAAATCATAAACAATGGAATGAACGAGAAACTACCATAAATGGCATTGTATTTCGTCACATACATCTGCCCACTGACGAACAAGAATTGCAATACATGATACAATGAACCGCAAATCAATCCGGAAACGAACGACAGTTTCAGACTTACTTTCTCATAAGGAATCATCTTGTACATTCCGGTAAAGAACAGACAGGTGATAAACCATGGTGCTATGTCGAGCAAGAACAATACCATTGGAGACAAGAACATAATAGGGTTCTTGATATTTTCCTGAACGAACGATGACATATACAAAGAGATACCACTTGAGCAAATCAACAATATCGGTAATACTACGATAATAGTTGTATAGTCAGTAATCATTCTGTACGGACGACGACGTTTCTTCACACCCCATACATAGTTGAAAGTCTTTTCAATATTGCGCAACAAGATAATCAAAGTCCATAGCAAGAATACCACACCGATTCCAACGAACAATCCACCCGAACCTGACGACAAATATTTATCAACAATCATGGAAGCATTCTCAATCATGATGGTTTGTGAAGGGAAAATGTCTTCCAACTCCCCTTTTATCAAATACTGGAAACCGAATGCTCGGGCTATGGAAAAGATTATCGCCATTGCAGGCACAATAGCCAACAATGTATTGTAAGTCAAAGCACGTGCTCGGGATTGAATACTGTTGCTCATATAAGAGCGAACAGACAAATTGATAATCTTAATCAAACTGACGTACCATAAAGAGCGCTGATCCTTCCAGACATTGAAGGCGCAATAGTTATAGCGTTTCCTTATCCAACGCTTTATTAAACGATATCGTCGATTTTTTGTCTTATTATTTTTCAAGGTTTGAATATTTTCAAAAATAAAAAAACAGTACGGTTATAAGCCGGGTTATGTCGCGACCGAAGTCACGTCTTGTCATTTATCTAATCTCTATGTCACCATAGAACTTGAGCAGCCTACCCCCCGACAATGGACGAGTAACCCTTAAATGCCGGTATACTTGACCTTGCAACCCATAAGATGTGCGGCATACAATGTTACCATCGCACCCGGTGAGCTCTTACCTCGCCTTTTCACCCTTACCGCAAAGCGGCGGTTATTTTCTGTCACATTACTCTGCCATCACTGACAGCTTCCCGTTAGGAAATATGGTACTCTACGTTGCCCGGACTTTCCTCTTACCACACATGATGGCAAGCGACAAGACACCATACTGTTTCTGCAAAATTAATTATTTTATTCCGTAGTTAAAGCCAGTACAGGGATTTATTTTCCGAATAATTGGCGAAAAACGTCTTCCACTTTTGAGACCTCAACTATTTTTATTTTGTATTTCGATAAGTCACAGCCTTTTAAATTGTATTTCGGGACAAAGATAGTTTCAAAGCCCAATTTATCGGCTTCTCCAATTCTTTGCTCTATTCTGGTGATGGGACGTATCTCTCCCGACAAACCAACTTCACCCGACATACAAACACCGCGCGGAATCACCAAGTCCACATTGGATGAAAGGATGGCACATATTACAGACAAATCCAACGCAGGATCATTTACTTTCAAACCTCCTGCAATATTCAAAAATACGTCTTTCTGAGCCAATTTAAAGCCGACACGCTTCTCCAACACCGCCAAAAGCATATTCATTCGTTTGGAACCAAAACCTGTTACCGAACGTTGTGCGGTACCATAGGCAGCCGTACTTACCAAAGCCTGTGCCTCAACCATAAATGAACGCGCCCCTTCCAGAGTAACACCAATAGACACACCCGAAAGTTCTTCATCCGTTTGTGACAACAATAGTTCTGATGGATTGGAAACCTCACGAAGTCCCACTTGAGTCATTTCATAAATCCCCATTTCAGAAGTACTTCCAAAACGATTTTTAATAGACCTCAACAAACGGTACATATAATGGCGGTCGCCTTCGAATTGGAGTACGGCATCCACAATATGTTCCAACACTTTAGGTCCTGCAATGCTTCCCTCTTTATTGATATGACCAATCAAAACCACAGGCACACCACTTTCTTTGGCGTATTTAAGAAAAGAGGCAGCACATTCACGCACTTGCCCTACACTTCCTGCCGAAGATTCCAAAGCATCTGAAGCAATAGTCTGAATAGAATCAACGACAACAATTCCGGGAGTAAAATTCTGTATATGATGGAATATCTTTTCCAAGGATGTTTCACAAACGATATAGCATTCACCACCATCAACCCCCAAGCGGTCGGCACGCATCTTCAACTGACGAGCACTTTCCTCACCCGAAATATAGAGCACCTTACAACTGCGAATGCGAATCATATTCTGCAAAACCAATGTGGATTTACCGATACCAGGTTCACCACCTATCAAAACTATTGAACCAGGGACCAATCCTCCACCTAGCACACGATTCAACTCGGCACTTGGCATTTGAATACGTTCTTCGGTAGTTTGCTTGATTTCAGACAGTTTGACAGGCGCACTATTCAATTCCGAAGTGGGCAATAAAGAATCTTTCGATGCTTTTGTTGAGACCTTTTCCTCCACAAAGGTATTCCATTCACCGCAGGACGGACATTTGCCAATCCATTTAGGAGAATCGTAACCACAATTACTGCAAAAATATACTGATTTCGTTTTAGCCATAATTCTATTATCTCATGCGTCTTCTAAATTCACCGACAATCAAGGCAGTAGCCATACCCACATTCAAAGATTCACTTGTTGTTTCCCCCTCCGGATAAGAAGGAATCAACAAACGTTGTGACATATAAGGTTCCAATTCTTTGGAAATACCATTACCCTCATTCCCCATGACAATAAAACCAGAATTTCCCAATTTTGCATCGTAAAGATTATCTCCATCCAAGAACGTGCCGAATACAGGCATATTCTTGTGCGCTGTAAATAATCGAGGAAGATTGCAATACACTACTTTCACACGAGCAATAGCTCCCATCGTGGCTTGTATGACTTTTGGGTTATAGACATCCACAGTACCTTCGGCACAAATGATGTTATGAATACCAAACCAGTCTGCTATGCGGATGATTGTACCCAAGTTCCCGGGATCCTGGATATTGTCCAAGACCAAGTTGAGCTTGTTTCCTATTTCCAAATCCTCTACCCCCAAGCAAGGCATATCATAAACGGCAATTACATCTGTCGGTGTTTTAAGCATGGACATTCTTTCCAATTGCACTTTTGTAGCCACTATTGTATCCAAATTCTTATGCTCATTGCACCATTGTTCAGAAGCGAACAAATATCTGACATTAAAATATTCTATCGTATCCAGAACACATTTTGTTCCCTCAACAATGAAACATTTTTCTTTTGTTCTGTTCTTCTTCTGTGACAAAGAATAAACCCATTTTATTATGTTATTGGTAATTTCCATCATTTAATGAATTAAAGTCCTGACGCCATTACGCAAAGATAATAAAATATTTTATTACCTTTGCAACCCTATTATATAGAAGAATTACGATATGCAAGAAAATAAATTCGCTGAAACAGTTA
>JAHHQT010000104.1 GCA_020026215.1 Muribaculaceae bacterium | reverse complement strand
CTAAGCCACTCATCCAAGGAACCGGATGTAAACGTTATATTCCTGAGGTCCCTGGCGGATTCGAACCGCCGTGCACGGTTTTGCAGACCGCTGACTAAGCCACTCATCCAAGGAACCATTGTTGTTCTGAATTCGTATGCAAAGATATAGCGTTTGTTTATATTATGCAAATTTTAGCCTGTAATTTTTTAAAGTTTTTTTACTCACAACCGCGATTCCAAGCCCATATTAGAGAGAATAATGTTGCCCTATTTCTTCAAATTCAGTATGTTAAATACGTTAAATCAACATGACAAAATATACTTTTTCAGTTCATCAAAATCTGCAGAAATAGGAACAAATTCCCGTTTGTTAGACATAAAATCAGCCAACTTTTGTGGAGTTTCAATATTTTTATCCAACGCAGCGTCTATTGTGTTCTTAAATTTTGCAGGATGTGCAGTATCCAAGAATAGACATATTTGCCACTTCACTTCTGGGATGGATTCCATCGGCTACAGTTTTCAATGTTCCCTTTTTGCATAATGGAGCTAACAGGTCTAATGTCGGTGTGTTTGCAACTTGCATAGGAGTAAGGCCATTCAATTCGGCAATTGGCTCATCTGCCATGCCGTCCCCCAAGATAATCAAATATTTCATCTTAGCGAATATTTGCAATACTGATAATGTCTGCGAATACACCTGCAGCAGTTACTTCAGCACCAGCTCCATAACCTTTGATTTCCATTGGGTATTCTTTGTATCTTTCCGTAGTAATTAATATGACATTATTACTACTTTCAAGAGAATAGAACGGATGATCTTGTCCCACTTTTTCAAGTCCGACACTAACTTTACCATTCTCTAATCTCGCAACAAAACGGAATCGTTTATTTTCATGAGCAGCATCTTTTCTCTCTTTTTCAAAAAGAGGATCAATCTTTTCAACATTCGCAAAGAAGTCATCCAATGAACCTTCAAAATAGTCTGTCGGGATAAAGAGTTTCTTAACTACATCTTTAATTTCGACTTCATAACCAGCTTCACGAGAAAGGATTACGATTTTACGTATTACATCCTTGCCACTTAAATCCTCACGAGGATCAGGCTCACTATACCCCTGTTCTTTTGCCATTCTAATGGCTTGACTCAAGTGAATATCTTCACTTAAAACATTAAAGATATAGTTTAAGGTTCCAGAAATTACAGCTTCAATTTTCAAGATAACATCACCTGAATTAATCAAACCATTAATTGTATTAATAACCGGCAATCCTGCTCCTACATTCGTTTCAAAAAGGAATTTTACATCCTTCTTACGAGCTATATTCTTGAGTCGTATATAATTGCTATATTTTGACGATGCTGCAATTTTATTGGCAGCTACAACATTGACATTATGAGACAATAGTTCCGGATACAAATTGGCAATATCCTGACTGGCGGTACAATCAACAAAGACGGAATTAAAGATATTCATCTTCGTAATTTCAGTTACAATATTTTCCGGAGTTGCCACAATTTTGGAGTTATCCAAAGCCTCTTTATAATGTTCTACGTCAATACCATCCCTGTCAAATATACAATGACGAGAGTTTGACACACCAACAATATTCACAGTCAGAGATTTGCTCTTTAGTATATCCTGTTGATGCTTGATTTGCTGAATCAAATTGCGTCCGATGTTTCCAACACCTACGATGAAAACATTTAGCACTTGCGTCGCTGACAAGAAGAAAGAATCATGGATTACATTCAACGCCTTACGCAAACTTTCATATTCAATAACAAATGATATATTGGTCTCTGACGCACCCTGGGCACACACAATGACATTGATACCATTACGTCCGAGCGTATTGAACAAACGACCTGCCACACCTGGAGTATGCTTCATATTCTCTCCCACGATAGCAACTGTAGCCAAATTCTTCTTAGCAGAAATATCGGTGATTTCACCCATAGCTATTTCCGTGGCAAATTCATCTGTCAAAACTTTAACCGCCAAATCTGCATCACAATTTTTTACAGCAAAAGATGTATTTTGTTCAGAGGATGCCTGCGACACCAAAAAGACACTGATTCCATTGTCAGCCAACACCTTAAAGAGCCTGGAATTAATACCAACGACACCGACCATACCCAAACCGGCAACTGTAATCAAACATGTATCATTAATGGAAGATATACCTTTGATAGCCCTTGTGTCAGATTCAGACTTCTCAGCAGAAATCAAAGTTCCACGAGCCGTCGGGTTAAAAGTGTTTTTAATGACAATCGGGATATTTTTATGGAATACAGGATAGATTGTCGGTGGATAGATTACTTTAGCACCAAAATTACAAAGCTCCATTGCTTCTCCAAAGGTCAAATTATCAATAACATAAGCATTGCTAATCACTTTTGGGTCAGCAGTCATGAATCCATTCACATCCGTCCAAATTTGCAGAACACTGGCATTCAACGCAGCGCAAATAATTGCAGCCGTATAGTCGCTACCACCACGTCCGAGATTGGTTATATCTCCATTTTTCTTATCTGTAGATATAAAGCCAGGGACAATAGCTACAGCCCCCTTGAAGGACTGGAATGCTTCACAGACAAGTTTATTTGTCAAATTCAAGTCTGCAATATGCTTATTGAATTGCTGTTCAGTCTTGATGAATTTGCATGAATCAAACCATGTCGCATCCTTAATAGTATTACTGATAATCAAAGACGATAAACGCTCGCCATAACTGACAATAATATCCAATGTACGTTGCGACAAATCTTTAATAAGCGAAACGCCTTTAAAAATATTAGCCAATTCATCGAACAATGGATTGACCAATTCATGCACAGCATTTTGCTTGCCTTCAATCACAGCGCCAGCAATTACATCTTCATGGCGTTTGACAATTTTATCAAAGCTATCTAAATAAGACATATCCCCTTTAGCCGCCATGTTAGCCTTAGCAATCAGCATGTCAGTCACTCCTCCCAATGCAGAAACAACTACAATCGATTGTTCGTCTGTATTTTCTACGATTTGTTTTACCAAAGCCAAACTTTCTGCTGTACCGACAGAAGTTCCGCCAAACTTTAATACTTTCATGTGAGATAAAATTATAAAGGGATATGTTTTTTATTATTTTACATTTTCAGCTAACACTTTCCAAAGTTTATCGTTTGGAACTGGTGCTGTAACTTCAATAAGTTTTCCAGAAACCGGATGTGTAAAACTGATAAAATGTGAATGTAGACTTATACTTGCATCAAAATTGCTTCGAGGGGCACCATACTTCAAGTCTCCCTTAATAGGGCATCCCATTGACGACAATTGCACACGTATCTGATGTTTACGACCTGTATGCAACTCAACTTCAAGCAAATAATAATTTTCTGATTTAGATATGACTTTATAGTCCAAAATTGCTTTCAAAGAATCTTTTGTCGGTTCTAATGAAGCATAGGATTTATTGTTTTTCTCAACACTTCTAATATAATGCACCAATCTGTCAGAATCTTTGGCAGGTTTGTTTCTAACAATTGCCCAATAAATTTTACGGACTTCTCTATTCTGAAACAGTGCATTCATTCGTGATAACGCCTTACTTGTTTTGGCAAAGACAACCAGCCCGGACACAGGGCGGTCTAATCTATGGATAACTCCACAAAATACATTTCCAGGTTTATTGTATTTCTCCTTAAGATAATCCTTGATAATTTCTACCAAAGGCTTATCTCCAGTCTTATCACCTTGTATAATTTCACCGGGTGCTTTATTTACAATAATTATATGATTATCCTCATATACAACATCCATAGACATAAAAATTATCAATGATGTGCATCGAACCAATACACATCATTGAATTTATAACTTAATTAGCTAATTCTGATAGGAATTTGATTCGAACCAAACGAATTTCCTCTTCGGTATAGTCTCCGTCCAATTCCTGTATGGCTGTTTCCAAGTCATCGCTTTCGCTTTCCTTGAAATAGTCAAAGATGTCGTCTTGGTGATCTTCATCCATTATTTCATCCAAGAAATAATCTATGTTGATTTTAGTTCCCGAATATACAATTGCTTCAACTTCATCAAGCAATTCTCCGAAATCCAATCCTTTTGATTCGGCCAAGACATCAAGAGCAATCTTTCTGTCAATACCTTGAATCAAGGAAATCTTCAATTTGCTCTTATTTGGGACTGTCCTTACTCTTAAATCTTCAGGACGTTCAATTTCATTTTCTTCAACGTGACGTTTGATTACTTTAATGAAATCTGCGCCATATCTTTTAGCCTTACCTGCACCTACTCCTTGAATTGTCTGTAATTCATCGATAGTGATAGGATAAGTAGTAGCCATAGCTTCCAAAGAAATATCCTGGAAAATAACATAAGGAGGCAATTCCAATTTCTTGGCAATTTTCTTTCTTAAATCCTTTAGGATAGAATATAGTTCAGGGTCAACTGCACAAATTCCACCACTCTTCATGATGACTTCTTCTTCCTCTTCCTTATATTCGTTATCTTCAACAATCTTAAAAGATTTTGGTTTCTTCAAAAATTGAAGACCGGCTTTTGTCACCTTTAAGATTCCGTAATTTTCTATATCTTTATCCAAGTATCCGGCAATAATTCCTTGATGGATGACAGCACCCAACAATTTTGCATTTTCAGCATTTTCACATCCGAACACTTCCAATTGATCGTGCATATAGGATTTAATTTCAGAAGTTTCCTTTCCTATCATCACATCAATCACATAATCTGATTTAAATTTCTCTTTCAAAGCAGTGACTGTTTCAATCACTGCACAAAGCTCATCTTTAGCTTCCACTTTCTTTTTGGGATTTAGACAATTATCACAATTATGGCAATTATCTTCTTTATATTCTTCACCGAAATAATACAACAGTGTCTTACGACGACAAACCGATGATTCACAATATGAAGCTGTTTCCAACAACAGTTGCTTGCCTATTTCTTGTTCTGCAATCAACTTACCTTGCATGAATTTTTCCAATTTCTGCAAGTCTTTACTTGTATAGAACGCTATACATTGTCCTTCACCTCCATCACGACCGGCACGACCAGTTTCCTGGTAATAGCCTTCCAAGCTCTTAGGTATATCGTAATGTATTACGTATCTTACGTCCGGCTTGTCAATACCCATACCAAACGCGATTGTAGCCACAATGACATCCACCGATTCCATCAAAAACGCATCTTGATTTGCACTTCTTACAGCGCTATCCATACCTGCATGATATGGTAATGCCTTGATGTTATTCACCACCAGTGTTTCTGCCAGTTCTTCTACTTTCTTTCTGCTTAAGCAGTAAATTATTCCTGATTTCCCCTCATTATTCTTAATAAATTTGATGATATCTCTATCTATGTTTTTCGTTTTGGGCCTTACTTCGTAATACAAATTAGGTCTGTTAAATGATGATTTAAAGACCAATGCATTCTGCATACCTAAGTTTTTCTGGATATCATGTTGTACTTTCGGCGTAGCAGTTGCTGTTAAAGCAATTATAGGACGCAAACCTATTTCTGAAATAATCGGACGGATTCTCCTGTATTCAGGTCTAAAATCATGTCCCCATTCCGAAATACAATGCGCTTCATCGACAGCATAGAAAGAAATCTTCACAGATTTTAGGAACTCTATGTTCTCTTCCTTCGTCAACGATTCCGGTGCTACATAAAGAAGTTTTGTTTTACCATTCAGTATATCACTTTTAACCAGGTCAATCGCTGTTTTGTTTAATGAAGAATTCAAGAAATGTGCCACACCATCATCTTCGCTAAAATTACGCATTGCATCGACTTGATTTTTCATCAATGCAATCAATGGTGAAATCACAATTGCTGTTCCTTCCATAAGCAAAGCAG
>JAHHQT010000103.1 GCA_020026215.1 Muribaculaceae bacterium | reverse complement strand
AAGAACTTTCATTATCTTTATTGCATTAACTTTATGCGATATGATAAAATATACTCTTTTTGCTTTGATGTCGCTCTTGGCAGCGACAGGGCAGGCTCAGAATATTTCGGGCTCTTGGTCTGGTTTGCTCAATGCCGGAATGGCAAAGTTGCACTTGGTTTTCCATTTACAAAAAGATGCGCAAGGCAAAGACATTTGCTTTTTGGATAGTCCCGACCAAAGTGTAAAAGGAATTCCTACACAAGTTTTGTATATTTCTGCCGATTCTCTAAGTATTGCAGTGCCCTCTATTGGTGCGAAATATAGTGGCAAATTGGCTGGCGAGAATATGCACGGTACTTTTGAACAAATGGGCATGAAATTTCCTCTTTCTTTGAAACAAGAGGACTTGACCTATCACCGCCCACAACATCCAAAAGCTCCCTATCCTTATTTGACGGAAGATATTTGTTTTACCAATCGTAAAGATGGTGTGACTTTGGCGGGTACGTTATCTTATCCTGTCGGTTTTGAAAAAGAGGATAAAGTTCCTGTTGTCTTGATGGTAAATGGCAGTGGCCCTGAAAATAGAGACTGTGAGATTTATGAGCATAAAATTTTCCTTGTCATTGCCGATTTCTTGGCGCGTAACGGTATTGCCTCCCTACGATATGATGATCGTGCTGTAGGAGCTTCGACAGGCGAAAACGTGGCGGAAAATACGAAAGTGGTAGCTGATGATGCAAAAGCAGGTTTGGAAAGTTTGCGAAAAATGCCTTCATTTTCAAAAATAGGAATCTTGGGGCATAGCGAAGGCGCTACTGTCGCATTTATGTTGGGCGCTGAAAAATTGCCAGACTTTATCGTCAGTATGGCAGGTGTGGGCGTTAAAGGGGATGAGTGTCTGTTTGCTCAATTTCAGAAAATTTCTGAACTCTCCGAAAAGCCGATGAAATTGACCAAGGAACAATATGTACAGATGGCATTGGCTCGTCCAAGTAGTTGGTTGGAATATTTTTTTAATTATGATCCAAAGGCAGACATCCAAAAGACCGCGTGTCCTGTATTTGCTTTAAACGGAGAAAAGGACTCGCAGGTGCTGCCCGAGTTGAATCTAACCGCCATTGAACAGAATTTGACGGAAAATGGCCAAGTAAAAGTAAAACTATATCCCGAACTTAATCACCTGTTCCAAAAATGTGAAACAGGATTGCCTACGGAATATATCAGCATTGAGCAAACCATCAGTACTGAAGTGTTGCAGGACATTGCTGATTGGATTCACCAATTGAAATAGGAAACCTTTTATTTTTAATAATTCAATGGCATTTCAGAATAATTCACGTGATTCTTTTAGCATGACGTTGTTACTGTCTTTAAAAATATAGCAAAATTCGCGCTAAAAGTTACTTTTTTACTTATTTTATCTGCATTCGTGTTAAATAATGTTAGATGCAATAACTTTTTAGATGAAAAAACTATGTTATATAACATAAATGATTACCTTTGTATCAGTTTTTCATGGTATTAAATTTTAAGGTAAGAGGGTTATTTATCGGGAGATAAGTAACTTTTTCTTTTATAGGAGGTAATGATGTGTTGTATAACATATCAGAAATTTAGTTTAAGTGGTTTGAAAGAATTACTTTTGTGACAAATTATTAACTTTCTAAAGTAGTGTAACCATTATTGTCGGATTTCTTAACCGATGATAATGTATTTTAAAATCTTTAGTTGTTGTTACAAAGTAATAGTGAATTGGTATAAAACGAGGAAGAAGCTGATAAGTTTCTTCCTCGTTTTTTATGATGTTCGGTCGAAAATATCTGGGGAATTTTGACTGGCTACGGCTGGTGGAAGTTGCTGTGTAACACTAATGTATAAACGGTTTGATCAGTTTTCAGTTAAATGCTAATGAATAATTTGTCAATAAGTATTATCCTTTCTCGCAAATAGATTCAATAAAAAAATTTAGAGAAATAGATCTTTGCAAAATTTTCGTGAATCTTTAGATAAACTATTTAAAAAAGTGTAAAATTTTTCACACAAAAGATTGGTAGTTAAGAATTTATTTTATAACTTTGATGCGTGGAATAATTATGTGTTGTCCATTGGGACAACTGCCAATTTCGGTTATTGTCTAAAAAATGAAATTGGTATATAAAAAGATTATAAACCGCTTTTTTCGAAATATATATGTTTTTATAGATTGTAGATTTATTTATTGGCTGATGTTGGGAAATATTGGCCAATTTTTTTATCCCAATTTTAAAGCATTTCCTGCAATACTTCAAATGATTTTTCAAGAATAGAATCGATGCCCTTGGCTTTGTCATCAGCATCCATATCGAGTTTGCATCCTTCTGAAGGAGCAACACCATATTCAGTCATGTTCTTTTTATTGTCATAGATAGGAGCGGCGCTGAAACGTACGGTCCAGCCATTTGGCAATTCTGAGGTGAAAGGTATTCCACAGCCACCGCCGGTGATGTCGCCTACCACCTTGACATTCGGCAGACTCTTCATGATTGACACGAAATTATTGGCTGCGCTGAAGGTGGAACGGTTGCAAGCCACTACAACAGGTTTCTTGTAGTGTACACGGCCTTTTGCAGGCTCGATATAGTACGGCATCGGCGAAGAAAATTCATCGTGTCCCGGGCCTGTCTTGTGACTGATATAGCCTGCCAGAATCCTTTCATCAATAAAGCGGGAAATCAGAGCCTCGGCATTCAGCAGGAAACCACCGCCATTGTCACGTACGTCAATAATCAAACCGTCAGAATTTGACAGATAGGCAAGAATGTTGTCCAAATTGCCTTTGCCGATGGTAGATGAGAACGATGCATAGTGCATATAGCCAAAGTTGTTCGGCAAAATACGATAGGTGATGCCTGATGCAAATTTATAGTCAAAATTCAAATAGTATTCCTTTACCAGACGATCGTCGTAGTTGATGGGGTATTGTTCCCAAATCCAATATCTCGAAACGTCGAATGACGAACTGAGGTTCGTGTGTCCGTCCTTCAACTCTTTCAACATATCAGAACAGACGGTAAACAGTTCTTCCTCGGTCATCTTGTCTCCGATTTTCTTGCTGTAGCGTTCCTTCACCTCGTTCCAGTTCACGTTCTTGTACTTGAAGAAACAATAGTGTTCGTCCATGATTTTCCAAAGCGCTTCAAAATTGCCTCGGGGATTGTTGTCGTATTGTTCCACATTGTGACACGAAGTCAACAGAAAGACAAGGGTAATGACTGAAAATAGAATATGTGACAGATTTTTCATTTTACGTTAAAATTAGGATGAATGATAGGGGAGAATGCCATTAGTACAAAGCCGAAATGATTTCCGCCTTTTTAGGCAGACCTCTCAGATAGTTGACCTTGATGGTTTCCCAAGCTACACCGAACACCAATGAATGGGTTGTGCGTTGAACAGAAATATTGTTCTTCCAAATAGTGGTGCATTCGTTGCGGTAGCCCATGCGCAAAGTGGCATTCTTGAAACGGAAATCAAGAGTGACCAGATTGGTGATGTCGAAACGGTTGCCCCAATATCCAAAGTTGATGGCATCGTGCAGATTGCCATGGTAAATTTCGTAGAAGGACTGGTCATAGTCAGGAAGGTAAAAACATCCCACTACAGGGATAACGGCTTGGTAGCGTGCTGTAAGTGGCAATTTTCCCAATTTGAAATTATAGGCTGCCATACCCATAACTCCTATGTTTAAATTGATACTCGGTGAGCATACATTGTTGGAGTTACGCGGATTGTAGGTCACACCGCCGTCAAAGTCAAACGTCCCGCCGAAAAACAAGTTTAGTCCATGTGTAGCTACATTGTTCCAGCGATGTGCCATACGCCAGCCTACGTGGGCGGACAATGCGTGCAGGGTGTTATTCTTCACTGGGTTTTCTGTGTTGTCATAGTTGAGGCGTGTGTTTACTTGATGAATCCATTCTTTCGGGGCAAATTTAGCCGCGCGCATGAATTCATAGTCAATCGCCAAATTCATTCCCGAGTAACGGATAGGACTTAGATAGGTGTCCAGATTGTGTGTTCCTCCAGCTTGGAAAGTGACGGCATTCATTGTGGCGCGCAGTTTCACGCTGTCAGTTTCCTCTGCGTCCAAAAAGAAAGTTGTGCAGCAACAAAAGAGTATTGCTGCTACACAACGATATTTTATTTTTGATAAAATTTTATTCATCTAATTTTGTACGTTTGACAAATCTTCGTCGACAAACAGTCGGGTTTGTCCCGTCAGTTCGTCACGAACATCACTTTGTATTATGGGTTTGTCTTCAATTTTTTCAATGTTGTCATCGTCCATGACTTCGGGTTCTCGTTCATCTTCAGGAATTTCGCGCGGTTCGATTTCCGTAATCTTTTCGATATTGAAGTTTGAGATACGCTTGCCCTTTGCCTTAAAGCTCTTGGCACTGATGTATTCCTCTGCATCGATAGTCAATCCTTCGCGGAAAGCATCGTCACCGCCGAATACCACTTCAAAGCGCGGATATTTGTTGTCTGACAGAAGCATCAGTTTTGAATCCGGATTTTCGCCAATGAAACTTTGTTTCTTCGCCGACGGTTCGAAGGCAAAACGCTTCACATAGTCATAACCCTGGTCGGCATCGTAGAGGATGGCAGTCCAAACCAGTCCGTTTCTGAATTTTTCGATGCGCAGGATATTTTCTTCGTAGTGATTGCCTGCGTCGAATGAAGAAGTGTAGTATTCGCCATTCTTGAGGATGACCAAGATTTGGTCGTTCGGGTTGAATTCGCCCAAAGATACACCTCGTTTGTCGTAGTTCAAGCGAAGCACGTCAGGGTCGAACCAAACTTCGATTCCACCCAAAGTGGAGACGCCGCGTTCTTTCAATGAAACTCGGTGAATATCGTTTTTGGTCACGATGTTACCCATTGCGCCCTTGCCCTTGATTGATAAGTCGGCGAAGTCAATGTCGAATTGCAGTACTTTCAAGCGTGGCTTTTCTTTCAATGTGATGCGCAATACCTCAGCCTCGCCGTTCGGGTTGGCAGAGAACCACCAGATTTTAGTTCCTTTCAAACCTTGTGTCATGTCGTATTCCTTGTCACGGGTGACACCGGTTACGGCGAAACGTTTCATATAGGTTGTGCCGTTCTTACCGTTCTGGTAAACCAAGTTGTAGATGGTACGCAAGTCATTGCGCTTGAATATATTGATGTAGATGATGTTTTTGCCGACATAAAGTTTTTCGGCTACTTTCACCACCTTGTATTTTCCGTCCTTAAAGAAAATGATGATATCGTCCAAGTCAGAGCAGTCGCAAACGTATTCGTCCTTCTTCAAGCTTGTACCGATAAATCCGTCTTCGCGGTTGATGTAGAGGCGTTCGTTGTTTTCAGCCACGGTAGCCGCTTCAATGGTGTCGAAGTTACGGATAGTGGTCAAACGCGGATGCGCTGTACCGTATTTTTCTTTCAATTTTTTGAACCATGCGATGGTGTAGTCCACCAATGCTGCAAGTTCCTTGTCGATGAGTGCAATTTTTTCTTTCAACGTAGCGATGTTGTTGTCTGCCTTTTCGCTGTTGAATTTCAAGATACGACCCATCTTGATATCGAACAAGTGCATGATGTCGTCGCGTGTGATTTCTCTGACAAAGGTCGGTTTGAACGGTTCCAAACGCTTGTCGATGTGAGTCACGGCTGCATCAATATTCTTACTTTGTTCGTATTCTTTATCCTTATAGATTCGTTCTTCGATGAAGATTTTTTCCAACGATGCGAAAAGCAGACTTTCGGACAATTCACTGCGTTGGATGACCAATTCTTTGCGAAGCAATTCTTTGGTGGTGTCCACACTCTTGCGCAACACGTCGCTGACGGTCAAGAAATGCGGC
>JAHHQT010000102.1 GCA_020026215.1 Muribaculaceae bacterium | reverse complement strand
ACCATATCTGCACCTAAGTTCATCAATTTATCATGCACCACTTCCACATTGTCAGTGAAAGCAATATCGATTTTTCTTTGTTCAATGATGTCGCCGGTATCAATTTCATGCTTTAAGAAGAAAGTGGTAACACCTGTTTCTTTATCGCCGTTGATTACCGCCCAGTTGATTGGAGCTGCGCCACGATATTTTGGTAGTAAAGAAGCATGCAAGTTAAAAGTACCCAATTTTGGCATTCCCCATACTACTTCAGGAAGCATACGGAAAGCAATAACAATGAATAGGTCTGCATTGATATTTTGTAACTCGGAAACAAATTCAGGATCTTTTAATTTTACAGGTTGTAGAATCTTTAATCCTTTTTCAAGAGCATATTTTTTTACGTCTGATTGCAACAAATGGTGACCACGACCGGCTTGTTTGTCGGGCATTGTAACAACAGCAGAAATATTATATCCGTTTTCAATTAATTTATCTAAACTGGCAACTGCAAAATCCGGAGTTCCGAAAAATACAATCTTTAGATCTTGTTTTGTCATATCTATATTATTAATCATCTGAATAGTGTCTTAAAACTCGGCGGTATGAATTGAAAATCTTTGACTTTGAAACGAATCCAATATATTTACCATTTTCGACGACAGGTAAATTCCATGCATTTGTCTTGTCAAAAATTTTCATTACATTTTCCATATTTTCATTTACTTCCAACTTGGCAGGAGGCATACACATAAACTTCCTTACATACATTTTATCATATAGAGCCGGTCGGAACATGATATTTCGAATATCATTCAAAAGGACAATGCCTATAAGTGTACCTTCTGAATCGGTTACAGGAAATAGGTTTCTGTCAGATTCTGAAATAGCTTGTACCATTTCGCGCAAGCTCATTTCAGGATGTACTTCTGTAAAGTCTTTTTCAATTACGCTATCCATCTTTAGAAGAGTCAATACAGCTTTGTCTTTATGGTGTGTAAGCAATTCTCCACGCTTTGCCAAACGCATAGTATAGATGCTGTATGGAACAAATAGTTTAATCGTACAATAAGAAATTGTTGAAACTATCAACAACGGCAAGAATAATTGATAACCACCTGTCATTTCTGCGGTCAAAAATATACCCATCAAAGGAGCGTGCATTACACCTGACATCACACCTGCCATACCCATTAACGCAAAGTTTTTGCAAGAAAGTTCATGCCCTGGAAAAAGCCCTAACGTATTAATCAAATAGGCAAATAGGAATCCTGTCATACATCCCACATACAATGATGGTGCAAATGTACCACCGACGCCACCACCACCGTTGGTAGCACTAGTGGCAAACACTTTGGTTAATATAATCATTAACAAGAATGCTAAAACAAACCAAACATTGTCTTTAAATCCGTAGAACACACTGCCATCAAATAGGGAAGATGGGTCTCCATTTAGCAGTTCGGTAATAGCATCATAACCTTCACCATATAGTGGCGGAAAACAGAAAATCAAGGCGCTAAGAATAACAGAACCTACAGCAAACTTGTACCATGGATTCCTTAATTTTTTGAACATATTTTCCATCATGCCAATTACTTTGGTAAAATATAATGATGTGAAACCACAAACAATACCCAAAATAATAACAAATGGAATTCTATTTGTTAGAAAATTCTCACTCTGGTCGAAGATAAATTCTGGAGAATATCCGGTAAACACATAAGAAACAGTAGCTGCTGTAATTGATGATACTAATAATGGCATCACGGACACCGTGGTAAGGTCAATCATTAAAACCTCAATGGCAAAAAGCATACCTGCAATTGGGGCTTTGAAAATACCTGCAACACCAGCCGCAGCACCACTACCTACCAACATCATTAGAATCTGTGGAGACATCCTGAACATACTACCCAAGTTCGAGCCAATAGCAGCACCTGTATTTACAATAGGACCTTCTGCTCCGACAGATCCACCAAAACCGATGGTTATAGAACTGGCTACAACAGAAGTATAGGTATTATGGAATTTTAATCTACTCTTATTCTGGGAGATTGAATAAAGTACACGGGTAACACCATGGGAGATATTGTCTTTTACCACAAAACGGACATATAAGCCAACAATTAAAATACCAATAATTGGATATACTAAATATAAATAGTTAGCACCTCCAATGGTGATGTGTGAACTTAATAATGATGCTATTGAATGGATTAGGAATTTCAATAACAAGGCTGCGAAACCGGACAAAATTCCGATTACGAACGCTAAAATCAATAAAAAAGTTTTTTCGTTGATGTGATTTTCCCTCCATTGGATGATCTTCATCAACAAATTGTCTAATTTATCATTTGTTATTACAGAATTGTACATATACTATTATAATCCTTTACCTGTCAAAACTGTTTTAATCGTGTACAAGATAATCTTCAAATCTATCAAAAGAGACATATTTTCAATATATATAATATCGTATTTTGTCCTTTCAATCATTTGCTCAATGTTTGTCGCATATCCAAATTTCACCACACCCATTGAGGTGATTCCCGGTCTAATTTGATAGACTAAGGTATAATATGAAGCTTTTTCAATAATTTGATCTATGAAGAATTGTCTTTCGGGTCTTGGACCCACCAAAGACATATCGCCACGCAATACGTTCCAGAATTGTGGAGTTTCGTCAATTCTATATTTCCTCAGAATTTTACCAACTCTGGTAATTCTGGCATCATTCTTAGATGATAATTGGGGTTGCCCCTTTTCAGCATGTTCAATCATTGAACGAAATTTGTAAATATAGAACGGAATTCCATGTTGGCCAATTCTTTGTTGCTTGTAGAATACAGGACCTTTCGTATCTAATTTGATTAGTATAGCTGTAATGATGAAAATAGGAGTCAGAATTATTAATGCAATAATTGAGAAAATAACATCCAATGTTCGTTTGATACATTTTTGAGACTCCGGCATATTGCTTTGTGCAATGTCAATCAACGGCTCACCAAATAAGTTTGTGTTGTGAAATTTTGTCACCAAAATATCATAAAGTTGTGGCGAAATTTTGATTGGGATATTCAACACAAATAAATTATTAATCAAATTAAATAATTTATTCTTATCCATTCGGTTAGGAGAGATGATAACAGCATGTATATCCAATGTTTTACAAACCTCTTCAATTTCAGATAATTCAAAAATAGGCAAATCTGAATTATGAAAGTCTTTGTCATCTGAAAGATGAACAATTCCAGCAATATGATGTCCGTAATAATTATTGGATTGCTTTAATTTCCCAATCAATTCATACGTTTGGAGATTGTTCCCTATTATTAGAGTATTGAATTTCAACTTGCCTTTATCAATTTCCTTTTTAGTATGTCCAGTGATAATAGCTCGAACAAAATATAGAAAAAAGAAAATACATCCCCACATCGTCAAAATCAGCTCATAGTTTCTTAAGCGTTCGCTATAGCTGTCATTTATCAAAATAAGGAAAAACATAATCATTGAAGCGATGAATGTGGATGTTAGGGTAGTAAGTAGTTCTTGAAGTCTTGATTTGAAGAATACTTTATTATAGAATCCTGAAAGGTATCCAAGAAATACCATTAAGAATGGAAACGCTATAAGACCATATATTACACCTTCAGCATGAAAATACGATTCAACTGTCGTAAAAGAATGCATATTGACATTGTCCCAAGTCAGATGATAGCGTATAAATGTGAAGAGAATCCATGCAACATTCGCTGCTACATAGTCACTTATAATATATTTTATTCTTAATGTCTTTGAATTAATCAAGGTCTAAGTATTTTAAAAGTGCAATCGTTTGACAATTTGATGATACAAGATGCACTGTTTTTAGTTTTGTCATCTTGTCTATATTTAACAATATAATCAACAGATTCTTTTATGTAATCAGAAATTTCGTTGAATGTTGCAGGTGAAGGCTCTCCACTGACGTTAGCTGAAGTAGAAACAATCGGCTTATGAAAACGTTGGCATAGCGTTTTGCTGAATTTTTCGTTGGTAATACGGATTCCAACACTATTGTTGTCTCCTAACAAGTTTGGAGCTAAGTTGTAGGCATCATCATAGATGATTGTAGTGGGTTTGTTGTTCAATTCAATTAATGAATATGCCACATCTGGGACTTCTGAAACATATTTTGAGAGGTCTTCTCTTTCTCCAAGTAAAACCAACATGGCTTTGTTTTCAGCACGTTTCTTGATTTGATATATCTTTTGGACTGCATCTTTATTTGTTGCATCGCAACCAAGTCCCCAAATTGTATCTGTCGGGTATAAAATGATGCCACCTTTACGAAGTATTTCGATAACTTTTTTTATTTCTTCATCCATTTTACCAAATTTTGGAAGAATTATTTTCTAATTTCTTTTTAACTATTATACAAAGATATAAATATTAAATTGGTAATACAAAAGCCATGGAAATAATCTCATAAAAATTTATGAATAAATTGGGCAAAAAGAAGCGGCCTGATAAGTCTAATTTTATCAGGCCGCTATATTAAGTTATAATTTACAAATTATACCAATCCTTTACCGTGGCAGTTCTTGTATTTTTTACCGCTGCCACATGGGCAAGGATCATTACGTCCAATCTTTGGTTCTGCTTTGATAGGACTGACAACGTGTCTTTGTCCTTGTGGAGCAGAAGCTGCTTGACGTTGAGCATCTTGTCCAGGATATTCTTCTTTATGAGCTGTATATTTGCTGTAGTCGCTCTTCCTCTCAGGCATAGCTGCACTTACAGCTGGAACAGGTTGTGAAGATGGTCTACTTGGAGAAACAGAAACATTACTGTTTTCTTGTTCCGGTTGTTCTTGTTTAGGAACGATTGGGATTTGACCTCTCATCAAGATAGAAACAGCTTTTGCATTCATTGCACTAACCATGTTCTTGAACAAGTTAAACGACTCTAATTTGTAAATCAATAGAGGATCTTTTTGTTCATAGCTTGCATTTTGTACAGATTGACGAAGTTGGTCAAGTTCACGCAAGTGTTCCTTCCAAGATTCGTCAATAGACATCAACAAGATTGCTTTCTGCCATGCTTTGGAAATATTAGTACATTCAGCCTTATATGATTCTTCCAAATCAACAGTAATACCGAATACACGTTTACCATCTGCAATAGGAACACGGATAAGTCCTTTACCACCTTGGTTTTCTACAATATCTTTGATGATAGGATTTGCAACTTCAGCCATCTTTTCATTCTTACGTTTGAAAGTTGCAATTGCCGCTTGGTAAATCTTGTCGATTTGATCATTTTCAGACAATGTCTTGAATTCTTTTTCATTGAAAGGAATTTCAATAGCTAAAGTTTTAAGAATGTCAAGTTTCAAATCTTCGTAATCGTCTTGACCTCCGTATGAAGTAACGATAGATTCAACTGTATCATAAATCATGTTCATGATGTCGATTCCAATACGTTCTCCCATCAATGCGTGGTGACGACGAGAGTAAATCACTTTACGTTGGGCATTCATTACGTCATCATACTCCAATAGACGTTTACGAATACCGAAGTTGTTTTCTTCTACACGTTTTTGCGCATTTTCAATGGACTTGGTAACCATGTTTGCTTCAATCATTTCACCTTCTTTCAAACCAAGATGGTCAAGCATCTTAACAACACGGTCAGTAGCGAACAAACGCATTACTGTATCTTCGAATGACACGTAGAACACAGAAGATCCAGGGTCTCCTTGACGACCTGCACGACCACGAAGCTGACGGTCAACACGACGAGATTCGTGACGCTCAGTACCGATAATTGCCAAACCTCCGGCTTCTTTTACTTCAGGAGCCAACTTAATATCGGTACCACGACCAGCCATGTTAGTTGCAATGGTTACAACTGCCTTTTGACCTGCGCGAGCAACGATTTCAGCTTCTTTTTGATGCAACTTGGCATTCAATACATTGTGAGGAATATTGCGTTGTTGCAACATGCGGCTTAACCATTCTGAAATTTCAACAGAGGTTGTAC
>JAHHQT010000011.1 GCA_020026215.1 Muribaculaceae bacterium | reverse complement strand
ACCCTGCACGTAACGGTGCCGCTTTGGACTTGAGTCAAAACATCGTTATGTCACACGTTATGGTAGGCCCTTACCCTTATACAGGTAAAAACGATGACGAAGCCAACGCTTATAACCGTCGGTTGTCTGAAATCTCTGAAGAAGTTGAAAGAAACAATTTCGATGTATTTATTTCTATCCACTCTAACGCAGCAGCCGAAGGTTCACCGGCCAACTACCCCCTATTCTTGTATCGTGGTTCTGATCAGAAAGACGAAGCTTCGGGTAGTAAAGGATTAGCTCTTCACATCTGGCCTTACGCTTACAGTGACCAACACAAATCATGGTCATTCTTCGCTTTGGATAATCCCAACGTAAGAGGTGACTGGGATTTCTACGGTAGCCACAGCATCAAAGTAACTGACGGTAAAGAATTCGACGGTTATCTTGGCGTTTTGAAACATGGTACTCCCGGTTTCTTGGTAGAAGGTTATTTCCACACTTATCAACCGGCTCGTCAACGTGCCATGAATGATGACGTTTGCCGCCATGAAGGTCACTTGTACGCTCGTGGTTTGATTAACTACATGGGATGGCAAGCTGAAAAGACTGGTGATATCTATGGTATCGTTCGTGACTTGCACGAAAAATTCAACGATAAACTTTACAAACCTCAAGCTCGTACAAACGATGTGTACAAACCTTTGAACAATGTAGTCGTTACATTGCACAAAGATGGTAAAGAAGTCGCTACTTATACTACAGATAAAGAATGGAACGGTGCTTTCTTGTTCAAAGAACTAGAACCAGGTAAATATTCAGTATCATTCAAGGCAGCAGGTTACAAACCGGCTACTGAAGAATACACAGTACCTTTCACTGTAAAAGCAAACGAAACAGTTTATTTGAATTCATTCCTTGAATCAGAATCTTGGGTAGCTCCAACAATCACTTATGATGATTATGAAAACCCATTGAAAGGTTACGACCAATATATACTAGGTGACGAATACAACTTGAAACAAGTTGGAACAGACATTACTCCTCTTGCTGAACAATTAAAAGGCAAGACTGTCCGCCGTCAAATCGTTCGCAACGGTTACGTTTATGTATTGGCATTAGATGCAAACAATGACCCATTCATCTACTCAGTTAAATTGGCAGACAAGACAGTGACTCAAATCAGTACTGATGGTTTGACTCTTGACGGCAACCGTGACTTAAAACTTTCTGATATTACATTCTCTGCTGATAACGTATTGTGCGGTATCAACTACGGAGAAAACCAATTCTGGGATGACGCTATTAAACCGGGTAAAACTCGTGGTATCGTTAAAATCTTCAATTGGGCAAAGGATGAAACTACAGGACAACCTACAGGTGCCCCTAAAGAATGGTTCTCATCTATGAACTCAGGCAACTACTTCAACGCCATGACAGGTCTTACAATTGCTGTCAAAGGTACAATCACAGAAGGTTCAGTAATGACTACAGCTTCTACTCTTAGTTCATCTACTTCAATGCGTTTCGTTGAATTCTCAATCGCTGACGGTAAACTTGCTGCTACTACATTTATCAATGGTACAGTATCTGCCGAATCAGAATATACATTGAACAAACTGGGTACTGACCACCAATTGTTAGTATCTCCTGTTGACGACAGCCGTTGGGTAATTGATGGTAACAAGACCACTCCGGTTGAATTCCAATCAGCTACACAAAACGTCGATGCTCCTCTAATGGGAAGAATCGATGCTTCTATCGTTCCTGTTGAAGCTAATGGTGCTACATTCTTCAAATATGCCAACGCCAACGTAATGGTAGTTCCTGCATTTGATGGCGGTAAATTGGTAGGCTTGAAGATGGTTAACGTAACTGACGGTTTCAATAACGCTTACGAAGTAGCAACTTCTAACACTAACATCGCTGCTGAAGACGTTAAATATGCTACAGCAGCAGGTCGTGTCGTTACAGAATTAGATGCTGAAGACAAAGTAGCAAGTGCAGCTATTGAATTGTATCTTGTTCGTGACGGTAAGATTTCAGTTTGGACAACTAAGGATGTTGACCAACCAATCGTTCGCGGTCACTACGCATACGAATTAAACGCTACAGTGGGTGAAGCTGAAACAACATTCACATTCAAATCAACTGGTAAAGCCAAATCCGGTAAGATCGTATTCCTTAACAAGGATACAAAAGAAGTTGTCGGAGAAGTTGCTACAGGTGCAATCGTTGCAGGTGAAAACACTGTAACTGTTGCCAACACAGAAATAGCTGAAGGCGAATTAGCATGGCAAGTTGAAGTAATCGGTAGCGCAATCGCAGTTCCTACACTTGTTAAATCTGAACCAATCAACAACGCTCGCGGTCTTATGATTGACAATAACCCTGCAAGCAAACACTTTGGTACAGTTTATATCTCTAACACTAAAGACGGTGAAAAAGCAAAAGGTATCTGGAAATATGATATCAATTTGAACCCAATCAACACAACAGCAATCGCTCACGACGAATTTGCAAAAGGTAACACTGCTTCTCCATTCCGTATGGGTATGATGAATGACGGTACAGTCCTTATTGCTGACTGGTCAGACTCTCACTCTGGTCTATATATGTTGAATCCTGATACAGACGAAGTAACTAATATGTTCCAAGGTACTAAAGACGGTTCTGGTGCATGGTTAGTTGACGGAAACATCATTGGTGGTGGTACAACTTGTGCTTCTGCAATTGGTGAAGGTGAAAACATGAAGATTTACACATTCTTGGAAGACTATCCTAAAGGTAACGCAGGTAACAAACTTGTTCGCTACGATGTTGGTACAAGCCGCGTAATCAAAACTGCTCCTAACGCTGTATTCGAAGACGCTTCTAATTTGTTAATCAACACTAACGTTAACGTAGTTGCTGAAGAAAACGGTTTCTGGGCTTCTCAAACTCGTACTTCTGGAAACAACAGTGCTGACGTTCCTGCTTTGATTTACTGTGACAACACAGGAAAAGTTCTTTACAACTCAGGTGAAAAGAACGCTGACGACCTTGACGGATGCAACGGTTCTGGTTTCGCAATCAGCATGGATGGTAACACATTGGCGATTGCAAACGGTAAGAACAATGTTAATATTTACACTATCACAAGAAAAGACAACGTCCCTACTTTGACATTCCAATACACTATCGAATGTAACAGAGGAACAGTTGATCAAATTCAATTTGACCGTGCAAACAACATTTATCTATCAAGTAGAAATGCATTCCAAGTTTGGTCATTGCCTACTGAACACAACGTTGGTGTAACTCCTGCTCCTAAGACTATCATGGTTAACCAATCATCAGTTGAAGAAAACGAAGTTGTAGCTAACGAAGTTAAAGTATATCCTAACCCTGCTGTAGAAGTTGTTTATGTTGACGCAACAGAAGAAATCGAAAACATCGCTATCTTCAACGTTGCAGGTGCAGCTGTTAATGCAGAAGTTTCTATCAACGGCAACAACGCAACTATCGAAGTTGCAGGTTTGGCATCAGGTGTTTATTTCGTTAAGATTAACGACGGCGCAGCTGTTACAATTTTGAAGAAATAATCAATCCCTAAATAATTCAAGAACAGACGTTATCTTTCGATAGCGTCTGTTTTTTTATGCTTTTCGAGAAAAATTTGTGAATAAAAAATAGCTTGTTTAATTAATGCAATTAAATCCATTAGTACTCAACTATTTATTCTGTATAATTGTTATATTTGCAAGTGAGATATTCTGTGAATGACACATTAGAGACTAAAATTGGAAGCACTTATCGTACTTAAATAATAACCATTAAAAACTTCAATCACTATGAAAAGGATTCTTTTTTCAGCAATGCTTCTTTCCTGTAGCATGATTGGACTTGCACAAATCTTCGATGTCACTTCTATCCAGAAAGTGAACTTACCGGAAGGTGCAGCAGTTTACAAAACAATCATCAGTCCAAAAGGTGACTTTTTATTGATTTCCGATCTTAACAAAGAAGGATTGCAAAAACTTGACCTAAAAACAGGTGAAATGCAAACTGTAACAACAGCCCAAGGTTCAAACTTTGATGCCCAAATCTCACAAGACGGCAAAACTGTTGTTTTTCGTGAAACACAAATCGGCAAAGACAACTTGAGAAGAGTGGGATTAAAATCCATCAACTTGGAAACAGGTAATGTCAATACGATTGTAAAACCTACCCGCAACTTGCAAGGTGTTGAGGTGAGCAACAACACCGTTTATGCTGTGGACAAAGGCAAATTGAAAACCAAAGCCTTGACTAAAGTGAAAGCGAAAGCCGAACGTCCTATTCTATCTGTGAAATACGGACAATTGATGATTACCCGCAACGGTAAGACTGAAATTCTTTCTCCTAACGGGCAAGCAGGAGCCAGCTATCTATGGCCTTCTCTTTCTCCTGACGGAACAAAAATTGTTTACTATTTGGCTACACAAGGCGCATATACTTGCGACGTGGACGGAAAGAATATCAAACATCTCGGTTCAATCCGTGCTCCAAAATGGTATGACAATAATATCGTCATCGGTATGAACGACCAAGACAACGGCTTTGTGGTGACTTCTTCTGAATTGGTAGCAGCTACTGCCGACGGAACAAAGAAACAAGTACTTACTACAGACGAACATATCGCCCTGTACCCTTCTGCTTCTGCAAGCAGCAAAAAGATTTCATTCTCTACTCCTAATGGAGAAACATACATCATCAATGTAAAATAATAAAACGCAACGACTATGAAAGGTAAAATATTATTATTTGTTGCCATGGCGGCATTGTGTTGCGGAGGTATGAATGCCATCAACAAAAAGACTGTTGACCAAATTCGTATCTATATCAACCCTGGACACGGAAGTTGGGGTTCTAACGACCGTCCTATGAAAACAGTGGGTCACCCAACATACAACGTGAACGACCCGGATACCTGTGGTTTCTATGAATCAAATACCAACTTGCGCAAAGGTTTTGCTTTTCTTGAAGCCCTTCACGAAGCAGGTGTGCCTTTCGACCGCACAAAGAACCAAGACAATACCAATCCAGCCCGTTTGGGTGCAGCTTTGGACTTGAGCCAAAATTTGGTTATGTCACACGTTAAAATAGGTCCTTATCCTTATAAGGAAGAATTAAAAGACGCCTACAACCGTAAACTTTCTGAAATCAATGAAGAAGTGGAACGCAACAACTTCGACTTTTTCATTTCCATACACTCAAATGCAGCTACGGAAGGTTCATCTACCAACTTCCCTCTTTTCTTGTATCTTGGACAGGACAACGAAGAAAAATGTCCGGGTAGTATTGCTGTAGCCGACCACATTTGGCCATACGCATTTGGAAACAAACACCAACCTTGGTCCAACTATTCTGAGACATCCAAGAATATCCGTGGTGATATGTCATTCATGCACGACAGTATCACAACAACTATTGACGGAAAACAATTTACCGGATATTACGGAGTATTAAGACATGGTGTCCCAGGATTCTTGGTTGAAGGTTATTTCCACACTTATTCACCGTCACGCCACCGTGCTTTGAACTTCGATGTTTGTCGTCACGAAGGTAACTTGTATGCTCGTGGCTTCATTGACTTCATGGGTTGGAAAGCTCAAACTTATGGCGAAGTTTACGGTATTGTACGCGACCAACACGAGAAATTCAATCACGCGTACTACAAACCGTCAGCTCGTACCAACGATGTGTACAAACCATTGAACGGCGTTATTGTGAAACTGCTTAAAGACGGTCAGGTCATTGCAAAAGATACCACCGATTCTGAATATAACGGTGTATATTTCTTCCCAAGACTACAACCGGGGAACTATTCAGTTACTTTCGAAGCTGAGGGCTATAAGGAAGCCGCCGAAGAATACACCAAGGCATTCTCTGTAAAAGCCAATGAAACTACATATCTTTCTACATTCCTTGAATCAAAAACTTGGGTTGCTCCAGAAGTAATTTATGAAAACTATACAGACCCGTTGAAAGATGTGAAAGGTTACGTCCTTGCCGACGAATACAATATGCAACAAGAAGGAACAGATGTCAATCCGCTTGAAGCTCAATTGGCAGACAAGACCATCCAACGCCAGTTAGTTCGCAACGGTTACACTTATGTTTTGGCATTTGATGCAAACCAAGACCCATTCATCTATGCCGTGAAATTGGCAGACAACACAGTGACCGAAATCAGCACTGCAGGCTTGACTCTTGAAGGCGGTCGCCTATTGAAACTTTCTGACATTGCCTTTACAGCCGACAACGTATTGTGCGGTATCAACTACGGTGAAAACCAATTCGACGGTTCACACGTGGAAGCAGGCAAGGAACGCGGTGTGGTTAAAGTATTCAAATGGGCGAAAGACGCTACTACTGAATTGCCGACAGGTGATCCTCAAGAATGGTTCAACTCAATGAACTCAGGTAACTATTTCAATGCCATGACAGGGCATACTCTCGCTATCAGCGGTACAACCGACGAATGTTCTATCATGACCATTGCTTCTACTATTTATTCATCTACGTCAATGCGTTTCATTGAATTCTTCGTCAGCGGAGGTCAATTGGTATCTACGGCATTTATCAACAAGAACATCTCAGCAGATTCCAACTATACTTTGAACAAACTTGGTGAAGACGTTGAAATGATAGTTTCTCCAAATGCAGACGACCAGTTTGTCATTGACGGTTCAAAGACCACTCCAATTGAAATCAAGACTGCTCCTGAAAGAGTGGATGCTCCTCTTTTGGGCAGAATAGCTGAAACTTCACTTGTTAAAGAAGGCAATGGTGCATCATTCTTCAAATATGCAGGACAAAGTGTCATGGTTGCTCCTTCTTACGAAGAAGGCAAATTGGTGGGAGTCAAGATGTTCAACGTAACCAACGGATTTGACAACGCTACTGAAATTGCAACAAGCAATACTAACATAGCCGCTGAAACTGTGAAATATGCTACAGCATCAGGACGTGTCATTACTGAATTGAATGCTGAAGACAAAGTGGTGGATGCTCAAATTGAATTGTATCTATTGCGTGACGGTAAAGTTTCCAAGTTCACTACAAACGGCGTAGAACAGCCTGTTGTTCGCGGTAACTATCCTTATGCATTGAATGCAACAGTTGGTGAAACCGAAACTACATTCACATTCAAATCAACAGGAGCTACCGACGAAGGTAACATCGCATTCTTGAACAAGGATACCAAAGAAGTGATTACAAAAGTAGCTACAGGTGCAATCGTTACCGGTGAAAACTCTGTAACCATTGCCAATGCAGAAATTCCAGAAGGAGAAGTCGCATGGCAAGTAGAAGTAGTAGGCAAGGCTATTGCAACCCCTACAAAAGTGAAAGCAGAACCGTTCAATTATGCTCGTGGTATTATGATTGACAAGAACCCTGCAAGCAAACACTTCGGTACTGTCTATATTTCAAATGCGAAAGACGGAGAAAAGGCGAAAGGTATTTGGAAATATGACCAAAACTTGAACCCTATCAACACAACAGCCGTTGCTCATGACGAATTCATGAAGGGCAACACAGCCTCTCCATTCCGCATGGGTATGATGAACGACGGTACAGTACTTGTAGCAGACTGGTCAGACTCTCACGCAGGTTTGTACATGTTGAATCCTGAAACTGACCAAGTAACCAACATTTTCAAAGGCACAAAAGACGGTGCCGGAGCATTCGTTGTTGACGGTCAAGTCATCGCTGGTGGTACAACTTGTGCTTCAATCATCGGTGAAGGTGAAAACACCAAACTTTATACATTCGTGGAAGACTATCCTAAGGGCAATGCAGGTAACAAACTTGTCCGCTACGACATCGGCACAAGCCGCGAAATCAACAAAGCTCCTAATGCCGTATTTGAAGAAGCATCAGGCTTGTTAATCAACACTAACGTTAACGTTGTGGCTGACGAAAATGGTGTTTGGGCGTCTCAAACCCGTTCTTCAGGCAACAACACCGCTGATGTTCCTGCTTTGATTTATATGGACAACGAAGGTAAGATTCTTTACAACTCAGGAAAACAAAATGCACTTGACCTTGAAGGTTGTAGCGGTTCAGGTTTTGCAGTAAGCAACGACGGCAAAACTTTGGCGATTGCAAACGGAAAGGCTAACGTAAATATTTACGAAGTGACTCGCAATGGTATCGTACCAACTTTGAACTACCAATACACTATTCCTTGTGCCAACGGTACTTTGGACCAAATTGTATTCGACAACGCTAACAACATTTACTTGTCAAGCAGATCCATGTTCCAAGTTTGGTCATTGCCAACTGAAAACAACGTAGGAATCACTCCGGCCTCCAAGACTATATTGGTAAATCAATCTTCTGTCGAAGAAAATGAAGTGGTTGCAAATGAAACAAGAGTATATCCTAACCCAGCTGAAGATGTAGTTTACGTAGATGCAACAGAAGAAATCGACAATATTGCCATCTTCAATGTCGCAGGAGCTGCTGTCAATGCAGAAGTATCAATCAACGGAAACAGCGCAACCATTCAAGTTGCAGGTTTGACTTCAGGTGTATATTTCGTGAAAATTAATGACAGTACAGCTGTCACAGTTTTGAAGAAATAATTCTACCTTAAATAACATAAAAGACAGACGTTATCGTGGGATAACGTCTGTCTTTTTTATGTTCCATTTAACACCCTGAAATATTAATGGACTATAATTGGTTAATAATATATTTTATTATTTAAATATTCTTAAAACACCGATTCTACAAATCCGTATAAGGATTTTTGTATAACTTTGTATTAACACAGACGAAATGAATTACACTTTTATATAGCGCAATTCCTTAAAATTTGTACTAACTTAATCGAACCGATATTAATACTATAGAAATATTTAAGATACAATTTATAATAACCTAACTAAAAAACTTCAATCACTATGAAAAAAATTCTTTTTTCAGTAATGCTTCTTTGCAGTAGTTCGATTGGATTTGCTCAAATCTTCAACGTATGCTCAGTTGAAAAAGTGAACTTACCGGAAGGTACTGCAGTTTATCAATCAAGAATCAGTCCACAAGGCGATTATTTGTTGATTTCCGATTTGAACAAAGAAGGATTAAAAACATTGGATCTTACAACTGGATCTGTTAAAACTCTTACTACTGCTCCGGGCTCAAGTTTTGATGCCCAAATTTCAGCAGATGGCAAGACTGTTGTTTTCCGTGAATCACAAGTAGGTAAAGACAGACTAAAAAGAGTCAGCCTAAAATCTGTAAATGTTGCTACCGGAGAAACTAAAACACTCGTAAAAGCTACACGTAATCTTCAAGGTGTAGAAGTAAATCAAGGTACAGTTTTCGCAATTGAAAAAGGCAAATTGATGAAAAAATCTTTGTCTAATGTGAAAGCAAATGCAGAACGCCCTGTATTGTCTATTAAATACGGACAATTGATGATTACTCGCAATGGCAAAACATCAATTCTTTCTCCTAACGGACAACAAGGAGCAAGCTACTTGTGGCCTTCTCTTTCTCCTGACGGAACAAAAATCGTTTACTATTTGGCGACTAAAGGTGCTTATACTTGCGACATCAATGGTCAAAACATCAAATACCTTGGTTTTATCCGTGCACCGAAATGGTACAACAATGACATCGTTGTAGGTATGAACGACCATGACAATGGTGCAGTTGTTATATCATCTTCTATCCTTGCTGTTACTGCTGACGGTTCAACTAAACAAGTTCTAACTGATGCAAATCAAATTGCAATGTACCCATCTGCATCTGCAAGCAGCCAAAAAATTTCATTCTCTACTCCAGAAGGAGAGACTTACATTATTAATGTAAAATAATTAAAATAGCACATACTATGAAAGGTAAAATATTAATGTTTGCCGCACTCACAGCTTTGTGTTGCGGTGGCATGAATGCCATTAATAAAAATGCCGACCAAATCCGTATCTATATCGATCCGGGACACGGCAGCTGGGGTGCTAATGACCGTCCTATGGTTACTGTAGGTCACCCGACATATACTACTGCAGATCCAGATACCTGCGGTTTCTACGAATCAAACACAAACTTGCGTAAATGTTTTGCTCTTCTTGAAGGGCTACACAACGCAGGTGTTCCATTCGACCGTACAAAGAACCAAAACAATCCCAACCCTGCTCGTCTAGGTGCAGCTTTGGACTTGTCAAACAATATCGTAATGTCACACGTTAAGGTTGGTCCATACCCTTACACTGTTGAAGGCGAAGGTCCATACTACCGTGAATTGTCTGAAATTCGTGAAGAAGTAGAAGCCAATAACTTTGACTTGTTCGTTTCTATCCACTCAAACGCTGCTTCAGAAGGTAGTTCAGTCAACTATCCTCTATTCTTATATCGTGGTTATGATGACAACGACTTGAATCCTGGTAGTAGAGAACTTTGCGAACACGTATGGCCATACGCTTATGGTAACCAACATCAAACTTGGTCATACTATTCAATGACTAACTCAAACGTGAGAGGTGATATCTCATTCCACAATGGAGACTACGCAGAAAGAGACGTTTGCGGTACTATTTATAAAGGTTACTATGGTGTCCTTCTTCACGGAACTCCTGGTTTCTTGGTTGAAGGTTATTTCCACACTTACCAACCATCACGCCACCGTGCTTTGAACTTCGACGTTTGCCGTCACGAAGGTAATCTATATGCTCGTGGTATTATTGACTACATGGGGTGGAAAGCTCAAACAAACGGTGATGTTTACGGTATCGTTCGTGACCAACACGAAAAATTCGTTCACGCTCTTTACAAACCTGCAGCTCGCACAAACGACGTTTACAAACCATTGAACGGTGTCATCGTTAATTTGATGAAAGATGGTAAAGTAGTGGCAAGAGATACTACAGATAACGAATACAATGGTGCATTCTTGTTCAGAGATGTTCAACCGGGCGAATATACAGTCGTATATAGTGCTGAAGGTTACAAAGCAGCTGCTGAAGAATATACTAAAGCATTCACTGTAAAAGCTAACGAAACAACTTATTTGACTACATTCCTTGAAGCTGAAGGTTATGTTCCACCGGCAATCGTTTACGAAGACTATGTTGACGAATTGAAAGGTGTTGAAACATTCAAATTGGGTGATGAAATCAACTTTGCTCAAGTTGGTGCTGATGCAAACCCACTTGAAACTCAATTACAAGGCAAAACTGTTCGCCGTCAAATCGTTCGTAACGGTTATGTTTATGTATTGGCTTTGGATGCTCAAAACGAACCATTCATCTATGCAGTTAACTTGGAAGACAATGCAGTTACAGAAATCAGTACTGAAGGTTTGACATTGGACGGCAACCGTACATTGAAACTTTCTGATATTGCATTCTCTGCTGACAATGTTCTTATAGGATGTAACTATGGTGAAAACCAATTCTCTGACAATGAAATTGAATCTGGTGATACAAGAGGTGTCGTTAAATTCTTCAAATGGGCAAAAGACGAAAAGACTGGCCTTCCTACAGGAGCTCCTGCTGAATGGTTGTCTTCTACAAACTCTGGTAACTGGTTCAACGCTATGACAGGTCAAACACTTGCTGTTACTGGTACAACCCAAGAAGGTACAGTGATGACAACTGCCAACACAATGGGGTCTACTAAGAAAATGCGTTTCGTTACTTTGGAAGTTTCCAACGGTCAATTGGCTGTCGCTGCTTACAACAAATCAACAATGCAAGCTCTTGACGAAATTCCTGATTTGAAACCTGAAGATACAGCAATCGCTGTAGGTACTCAATATCTATTGGAAGTTTCTCCTCGCGATAAGAATCAATTCATTATCGACGGTAATGCTTGCAACCCTATCGAATTCCAAACAGCAGGTGCAGCTAAAGAAGTAGCACTTCAAGGTAGATTTGCGACTGAAGCATTGCCTGTTCCTTCTCAAGGTTCTACTTACTTCAAATATTCAAATCAAGACGCTTTAATCACTCCTGTTATTGAAAACAATCAATTGACAGGTTTGAAATTGTTCAACGTAACAAATGGTCTTGACAAAGCTAAAGAAGTTCAATTAAGCAACACAAACATCGCTGGCGAAACAGTTAAATGTACTACTGCTGCTGCCAAAGTTTTCACAACTATCAACGACGACAACATCGTTACAGGTGCAGAATTGCAACTTTACCTAATCAGAGACGGTAAAATCAGCAAATTCTCTAACAGGGGTGTTGAACAACCTCTTGTTCGCGGTCACTATGCATACGATTTGAAAGCAACTGTAGGTGAAACTTCAACTACATTCACATTCAAATCAACTGGTGCTGCTGAAAACGGTACAATCGTATTGAGAAACGTGAAGACTAATGAAGTCGCTTCTACAATTGCGACAGGCGCTGTTACAACTGCTGAAAACACTGTAACTATTGAAAACACAACTCTTCCTGACGGTGAATACGCATGGGAAGTTCAAGTTGAAGGCAAAGCAATTGCCCAAGCTACCAAATTGTACTACGAAGCCTATCCAAGCTGCCGTGGTATTGCAATCGACAACAACCCTGAAAGTGCAAACTTCGGTACTGTATATGTTTCTAATACTGTTGACGGCGACAAAGCAAGAGGTATATGGAAATATGATAAAGAGATGAAAGCTATCAACACAACTGCTGTTGGTACACAAGAATTCAGCACTGGTAACACAGCTTCTCCATACCGTTTAGGTATGATGAACGACGGTTCAGTCCTTATCAGCGACTGGTCAGACTCTCACGCAGGCTTGTTCAGATTGACTCCTGACAACGACGAAATTAAAAACATGTTTGTCGGTACAAAAGACAAAACAGGTGCATTCACTAACAATGGTAAGATTATCGGTGGTGGTACAACTTGTGCATTCTCTACCGGTGTAGGTGCTAACACATCTATCTATTCATTCGTTGAAGACTACCCTGTTGGTAACGGTGGTAACAAACTTGTCCGCTACGATGTTGGTGACGCTCGCACTATCGAAAACGAGCCTAACATGGTATATGAAGAAGTTTCTGCTAAATTGGCCAACACCAACGTTGAAATCTACGTTGACGAAACTGGTATCTGGGCAGCTCAAACCCGTGCAGCTCCAAACAGCACTGCCGGTGTTCCTGCATTGCTTTATTGTGACTTCGAAGGCAACATCCTTTACAACTCAGGCGTAAGCAATAAAGCCGACATGCCTGGTAACAATGGTTCTGGTGTAGCTCTTAACTTCGATAGAACTAAACTTGCTGTTGCTTCTGACAATGGTGGTTTGAGCATCTATGACATCACAAGAGACGGTATCACTCCTTCTGTTAAACTTTGCTACACTATTGAATGCGGTACAGGTACATTGAACCAAATCGCATTCGACCGTGCAAACAACGTTTACTTGGCAACAAGAAAAGCTCTTCAAGTATGGGCATTGCCTACTGACAAGAACGTTGGTGTAACTCCTGCTGCAGGTACAATCGTTATCAGCAACGAAGGTTCTGTTGAAGAAAACGTAATTGCAAGCGAAACAAGTGTATATCCTAACCCTGCTGAAGACGTTGTTTACGTTAATGCAACAGAAAACATTGAAACAATTGCTATCTTCAACGTAGCAGGTGCTGCTGTAGAAGCTGATAGCTCAATCAGCGGAAACACTGCAACAATTAATGTTTCAGGTTTGACATCAGGTATTTATTTCGTTAAGATTAACAACGGCGAAGCTGTTAGAGTTTTGAAGAAATAATTAATCCTCAAATAATTCAAGAACAGACGTTATCTTTTGATAGCGTCTGTTTTTTTATGCAATTAAATTGAAGTTCAATTATTTGCTTTTCTTTTCGATATATTTTATTTTTGTGTTATACCGTTTGTATTCAGAGGATTTCGTGTTGCCAAACTTTAACGATACTGAATTATAAATCAAAAAACGAACAGAATCGAAAGTTGTTGTGTAACTTTGTCGTCAGAAAACTAAGGCACCATCCCGATATTCATACGAACGACTGCTGAATCAAGATTAGGACGATACCAGCTTTCTATTATCGCATTCTGAAAAATAGAGAATTATGAAAACAAGGAACTATAAAATAAAATTTCCTTTAATTGAAATAATGGACACTACTCTCCGCGACGGAGAACAAACCTCGGGAGTGGGTTTCACACGCAGTGAAAAATTAAGTATTTTCAAACTGTTGGTGGAAGAATTGCATATTCCCCGAGTAGAAGTAGCGTCAGCACGCGTATCCCCTCGTGAATTTGAAACCGTCAAACGTATTTGCGATTGGGCAAGAAACAACGGGCATCTTGAAAAAGTGGAGGTGTTGGGCTTTATCGACAATTGTCAGTCCAACAAGTGGATTGCCGAAACCGGGGCAACCGTCATCAACCTGTTATGCAAAGGCAGCGAACGACATTGCAGTGCACAGCTGGGTAAAACCGTAAAGGAACACATTCTTGACGTGAAAGAAACCATTGCCGATGCCAAGGCAAGGGGATTGAAAGTCAACCTATATTTGGAAGACTGGTCTAATGGTATCAAAGATAGTCCTGAATTTGTATTTGAATTGATGGACAATTTGTTGGACGAACCTGTTGAACGTTTCATGCTCCCTGATACTTTAGGAATTCTTGACCCGAACGAAACTTATGACTATGTGAAACTCATGGTCAAGAAATATCCTCAGCTTCGCTTTGATTTCCACGCACACAACGACTACGATATGGCGACTTCCAATGTTTTTGCCGCCCTATTGGTAGGAGCATCGGGCGTTCACTGCACCATCAACGGATTGGGTGAACGTGCAGGTAATGCAGCACTGTCAAGTGCCATTGCCGTCATTCACGATATGCTTCAAATGAAAACAGGAATTGTAGAAACCAACATCAACTATGTGAGCCGCATCGTAGCTTCCTATTCGGGCGTGGCGATTCCTCCAAACCGTCCTATAATTGGAGAAAATGTGTTCACACAATGTGCAGGCGTACATGCTGACGGTGACAGCAAAGGCTCTCTATACACCACCAAATTAGCACCGGAACGATTCGGAAGAACGCGTGAATATGCCTTGGGCAAACTTTCCGGCAAGGCAAATATCCGCAAAAATCTTGAATCATTGGGCTTGGAGTTGAGTGATGCCAACATTGAAAAAGTAACCCAACGAGTAATTGAATTGGGCGACAAGAAAGAGATTGTCACACAAGAGGACTTACCTTTCATCGTAACCGATGTGGTGAAACATCAGCCTCGTACTAACAAGATTCGATTGATTAACTACCAATTGTCTTTAACACAAGGACTTCGCCCTACAAGTATAGTCAAAATTGAAATCAATGGTAAGGAATATATGGAAAGTTCTGTCGGTGACGGTCAATATGATGCTTTCATGCGCGCTTTGAAGAAAATCTACAAAGGACAACGCAGACGTGATTTTCCAACATTGTCCAACTATATGGTCAACATTCCACCGGGCGGTAAAACCGATGCCTTGGTACAAACTACCATCCATTGGGAATTCAAAGGACATACCTTCAAAACCATGGGGTTGGATGCCGACCAGACAGAAGCTGCCATCAAGGCCACTATCAAGATGTTGAACCTCGTAGAGGAATATATTTAACAGAAAATGTTCTCAATTTCAGATAAGAATTGAGAACATATATAAAAAAACTAAAAATTTGCTGACCTTTCATTTTATCTTTGGCAAAAACTTTGTCAGATAGGAAGAAAAGTGTAAATTTGCATTCTGAAATAAAATTGACTTACTATAATGCGCAAAAATATACTTATTACATTATTCGTTCTCCTAACTTTCACTAGCTGTGGAGAATACAATAAGATATTGAAGAGCACTGATCCGGAAGCAAAGTACGAATATGCGAAAAAAGCATTTGAACAAAGAAAATTTGTTCAATCGGCTACTTTATTGGAAGAAATAGTAAAAATATTGAAAGGTACAGACAAAGCAGAAGAATCACTTTATCTTTTAGGCTTGAGTCATTACGAGAACAAAGATTATCTTACAGCAAGTACTTACTTCAAAACATATTACACTCACTATCCAAAAGGTAAATACACAGAATTGTCAAGATTCTATTCCGGCTATGGCTGCTACTTGGATTCTCCAGAACCCCAATTGGACCAAACCGAAACCTACAAAGCGATAGCTGAATTGCAATTGTTCCTTGACTATTATCCAAAGAGTGACAAAGCGTCCATTGCTCAAAATGCCATCTTTGAACTACAGGACAAATTAGTGTTCAAGCAATTGGAAAATGCTATGTTGTACTACAACTTGGGTAACTATATGGGCAACAACTACGAGAGCGCAGTGATTGTCGCTCAAAATGCACTAAAAGATTATCCTTACACAAAATACAAGGAACAGCTTCAAATGGTGGTGCTAAAAGCCAAATATCAACAAGCTGCACAAAGTGTGGAAGAAAAGAAAGAAGAGCGTTTTAGAAATGTGATTGATGAGTACTATTCATTCACCAATGACTATCCAGAAGGTAAATACAAAAAAGAAGCTGACAACATCTTCAAGATTGCTTCTAAATTTGTAAAAGACTAATTTTCACTGAAATAAAAAACAAACAATAATAAATAATTTCGAGAATGGATTACAAAAGATCAAATGCACCGATTAATACGGTAACTCGCGACGTGATTAAACTTTCAGAAGACACCGGCAATGTTTACGAAACAGTTTGCATCATTGCTAAACGTGCGAACCAAATCGCTGTAGAAATGAAACATGACCTCGAGAGAAAACTCCAAGAATTCGCTACAATGAACGACAATTTGGAAGAGGTATCGGAAAACAGAGAACAAATTGAAATCTCCCGTTATTACGAGAAATTGCCGAAACCGGTTCTTATTGCTACCCAAGAATACATCGAAGGTAAAGTGATGTACAGAAACCCAGCTAAAGAAAAAGCTAAATTGGACTTCTAGTAGTCTTAGCGAATCGACTATATAAAAAGGATCTTGCGTTGCTAAACAACGCAAGATTTTTTTTACAATTCCCCCACATACGACTATTTTTTTGTATGTTTGTAAATTAATAAACACAAACTAACTATGACTGCGAACAAATTCGTTACTTTCATCAAAAAGCACCCTATCATTGATACTATTATAGGTCTTGTCATTGTTGACTTCATTCTTTTGGTTATAGGCTACTATATGTTGGACAGCTTTACACACCACAACCAATATACCATCGTGCCAAACCTTGAGGGAATGACACCTGCCGAGGCTAACAATTTGTTGGGAAAACAGAACTTGCAGTGCGTGATTTCAGATTCCATCTACGACACCAAGTCAAAACCGGGTATTGTATTGGAACAGACACCACAAGCAGGAGCTAAAATCAAGGACAGCCGTATCGTTTATATAACAACCACTTCATTTACCACACAAAGAGTAAAAGTACCTGCATTGGTTGACTTGTCTTTGCGCCAAGGGTTGTCATTGTTACAAAGTTTGGGAATCTCCCATATCGACATCAAGCACGTTCCGTCACAATATAGTGACTTAGTCTTAGACTTGACTATGAACGGACTTTCACTCCGCCAAGGCGAAAAAATTCCAATTGACTCACACGTTACCCTTGTCGTGGGTGACGGCTCAGAAGCCAATGAAGAATTTGAGCTTGACAGTATTGCCGGCGACGGTGACGAACCAATCGTCATGGTTGATGAATAACAGAGATTTCCCCCATATTTCAGAAATGATTCAAGATACAGATAATTTATTAGACTCAGAATTTGACGACGAACTGGATGGCAACATCGCAGGCAACGACTCCCAGGAGCTTTGGGAACACTATCGTTTTGTAGCCGAAAAAGGACAGTCCTTGCTACGCGTTGACAAATTTTTGGTTAGCCATATAGACAAAACTTCACGGAACCGCATCCAACAGGCTGCCGAAGCCGGTTGTATTATCGTGAACGGAAAACCGGTAAAATCCAACTATAGGGTAAAACCATTCGACACCATTTCATTGGTGATGGACCGCCCTAAATATGAATTGGAAATTATCCCGGAAGATATTCCATTGGACATTGTGTATGAAGACAACGACTTGCTGGTAGTTAACAAACCGGCAGGATTGGTCGTACACCCAGGCCATGGTAACTATTCAGGCACACTCGTCAACGCCCTTGCCTATCACTTTAAGGATATGCCCGACTACGATGTGAACGATCCCCGTTTGGGATTGGTTCACCGTATCGATAAGGACACATCCGGACTGTTAGTAGTAGCCAAAACTCCCGATGCAAAGACACACTTGGGGAAACAATTCTTCAACAAGACCACTCACCGCCAATATGTGGCTGTGGTATGGGGCAGATTTGAAGAAGAGGAAGGCACTGTGGAAGGCAATATCGGTCGCAGTTTGAAAGACCGTCTCCAAATGGCAGTTTTCCCCGACGGTGACTACGGCAAACACGCTGTCACCCACTATAAGGTGTTGGAGAACTTCAACCATTGCGCCATCGTGCAATGTCAATTGGAGACAGGACGTACCCACCAAATCCGTGTGCACATGAAACACATCGGCCATCCGTTGTTCAACGACGCCCGCTACGGAGGTGATAAAGTCTTACGTGGTGTAGCCACTTCAAAATACATGCAATTTATCCAAAATTGCTTCAAGATTTGTCCCCGCCAGGCACTACATGCCAAAACATTGGGTTTTGTTCATCCGACCACAGGTGAACAAATGTATTTCAATAGCGAAATACCTGAAGATATGACCCTACTCATGGAAAAATGGAGAGAGTATTATAGAAACATTTAAGGCCCAAACTGACCCAAAAATATAAGGTCGAATTTTTGTATTCCTTACAACTTTAATTATCTTTGTAAGAGATAAGCTCTAAAAAATTGAAACATATTAACATGAAAGAAATAGTAACACCAGAAGAATTTCTTGATATTTGTCCATTTTCAGATGAAGAATTTCCTGAAAAAATGGCACAAATGGTAAAAGAAGATGGTTTCAAACATGCCATTACTTGGGTTATGCCCGATGTTGACTTCGAAGCATTCTGTAACCAACTACTATCTCTTAAAACCAAGAAAGACTTTCAGACTAAAGCTATGTATCCATTTCTTGAACTACTTGCCACAAAAACCACTAATGGTGTTTACGGCACTGATGTAGAGAATGTAGATATCAAGAAATCATATACTATGATTACCAATCACCGTGACATCGTTCTTGATGCCACATTCCTTAATTTAGTCCTTTTACGCAACAATGCCCGTACCACAGAAGTGGCAATCGGTGACAACTTGTTGATTTACCCATGGATTGAGTTATTGGTAAGATTGAACAAAAGCGTAATTGTAAAACGAAATGTTGGTATGCGCCACACCTTGGAAGCTGCCAAACAACTTTCTGGATATATCCACTTTGCTTTGACTGAGAAAAAAGAATCTGTATGGATTGCACAACGCGAAGGTCGTGCAAAAGACAGTAGCGACAGCACTCAGGAAAGTTTGGTGAAAATGTTGAGCATCAGAGGTGGAAAATGTTTGATTGACAATATTAAAGAATTAAATATATTGCCTGTATCCATCAGCTACGAATACGACCCTAACGACTATTTGAAAGCCCGTGAATTCTTGTTGAAAAAGAAAGACCCTGAATTCAAAAAGACAAAACGCGACGACTTGTTCAGCATGGAAACAGGATTGTTGCAAAACAAAGGCCGCATCAACTATACATTTACTCAGTGCATCAACGATGATGTAGAAGCTCTTCGTGGCTTGGACAAAGTGGAACAATTGAACGGCATCCGCCAAATCATTGACCACCACATCCACGCAGGTTACCGCATTTACCCGGGTAACTATATTGCCTACGATGAACGTTTCGAAACCACACGTTTCAAAGATTCATACACAAAGGAAGACATCGAAAAATTCAACAACTATCTTAACGGACAGTTGGATAAAGTACAAAAGGAAGTGGACTTCCCTATTAGCCAAGATGATAGAAAATACATGCGCGACCTAATGCTCGTTATGTATTCTAATCCATTGGTAAACAAATTGAACGAGACTGAAAATAAATAAAAATTTGCAATTATGAGGATTTCGCTTGTAGCAATACTTGCGCTGGTGATAATGAATATTATCATTGATATCTTCATTTACCACAAATTAAAAAAGACCAATAAAGAATGGCTGAAGAAAGCTCATATTGTTTTCTCTGCCATTCTTTATTTTTGCTTGGGATATATTTACTATGCTTCCGACCATCGAGTGACCAACAACGATATGGTCACACTAATGTGGATGCTGTTCACCCATCTTTCCATCTATGTGCCTAAATATGTGTATGCAGCAATAGAGGTGTTTTCACTCCTACCGCTATTATGGAAAGGCAAGCAATGGAAATGGTTATCCAAGACGGCCTGCATTGTCAGTTTTACGCTATTGTTCATCTTTTGGTGGAGTGCCTTGGTTACACCGCGTAATTTCATAGTAAATGAGGTGACGATAGAATCAGAGAAACTTCCCGAAGCATTCGACGGATATACCATTGCACAATTTTCCGACTTGCACTCGGGCACTTTCGGCAAGAGAACAGGCATCATAGAAAATATGGTGGAAGAAATCAATAAACTCCACCCAGACATGATTGCTTTTACAGGCGACATCGTCAACCGAAATTCAGATGAACTGCTTCCTTTTATTAAAACTTTGCGCCAACTGAAAGCCAAGGACGGAGTGGTTTCTATCTTGGGAAACCATGATTATGGTGACTATATGCGTTGGAAACAGCCGAAGGACAAGAAAAAGGACTTTGCCCAGATGATTGCCATTCAACGCGACTCATTGGGTTGGCTTTTATTGAAGAATCAAAGCACTTTCCTGCATCGCGACAACGACTCCATCCTATTGATTGGTACAGAAAACTGGATGAAGAAAGAAAAGGTGAACTATTGCTGTCTGGAAAAGTCGTACCAAAAGAATCATCCGTCATTCAAGATTTTGTTCTCCCACAATCCCGAACATTGGGAACAAGAGGTGGTGAACAAAACAGACATCGATCTTACCCTTGCAGGACATACTCATGCCATGCAATCAATGATAAAAATAGGTAACAAAAAATTCTCACCGTCAAGTATGCACTACAAACATTGGGCAGGATTGGCTTTGGAAAACGGTCAATACCTTTATGTCAACGTAGGCATTGGCGAGGTAGGTGTTCCTATCCGCATCGGTGCGAATCCTGAAATCACGTTACTTACATTAAAGAAAAAGAAATGAACAAGATTATTTCATATATCACACAAAACACCTCCATTTCTGCCCACCAAGTTGAAGCAACCGTCAAATTGCTCGACGATGGTGCGACCATTCCGTTCATCAGCCGATATCGTAAAGAATGTACTGGCTGCTTGAACGAGGTGCAGATTCAGAATATCGCAGAGGCTTACGAAAAGGCTGTTGAGCTGGAAAAACGGAAAGAATTTATTATCAGTTCCATCGAAAGTCAAGACAAATTGACCGATGCATTGAAACAACAAATTGAAGACTGCAACAATGCAGATTTGTTAGAGGACCTTTATCTGCCTTATAAGCCAAAACGCCGTACACGTGCTGAAATAGCCAAGGAAAAAGGCTTGGAATCTTTGGCGAAAATCATCATGGCACAAAACAACCGAGACTTGGACACATCTGCACAGAAATTCCTGAACGACGAAGTCAAGACCATAGATGAAGCCCTTGCCGGAGCATCGGATATCATAGCTGAATGGATTTCAGAAAATGGTAGTGTGAGAAATATGATTCGTAATTCATTTGCCAAATATGCCACCATTTCCAGTAAAGTTGTGAAAGGTAAAGAAGAGGAAGCCGAGAATTTTCAAAACTATTTCGATTTTACATCTTCATTGAGCCATTGCGGTTCACACCGTATTCTGGCAATGCGTCGTGGTAAGAAATTGGGATTCTTGCGAGTTTCCATCGACATTGAAAAAGACCACGTGATTGAAAAAATGAAATCACGTTTCATCAAATATCCTAATACTGAATCCGCAGAAGTCATCGAGAATGCCATCGAAGACAGCTACAAGCGATTAATCAAGCCGTCTATCGAAAACGAGTTTGCCACTTCAAGCAAATCAGAAGCAGATGAAACAGCCATCAAACTTTTTGCGGACAATGTGCGACAACTATTGTTTGCACCACCATTGGGCAAGAAACGCATTTTGGCTATCGACCCGGGATTCCGAACAGGTTGTAAAGTGGTATGCTTGGATGAGCAAGGCAACTTGTTGCACAACGATACCATTTACCCTACAGCTCCAAGAAACGAAACAGCCACCGCAGCACGCAAAATTTCGCACATGGTGGAAGTTTATAAGATAGATGCCATCGCATTGGGAAATGGTACGGCAAGCCGCAAAACGGAAAAATTCCTGCAATCCATGCGTTTCAACCGCGACATTCGTGTTTATATCGTGAGTGAAGACGGCGCATCCATCTACTCGGCTTCGAAAGTGGCTCGCGACGAATTTCCCGACAAGGATGTTACAGTCCGTGGAGCAGTTTCCATTGGTCGTCGTTTGTTGGACCCTCTTGCCGAATTGGTCAAAATTGATCCTAAATCCATTGGCGTAGGTCAGTACCAACATGATGTTGACCAAACCAAACTGAAGAAATCGTTGGAATTTACTGTCGAAAGCTGTGTGAACAGTGTCGGTGTAAATGTCAATACAGCTTCCAAAGAACTATTGACCTACATTTCCGGTCTTGGACCACAGACAGCACAGAACATTGTCAACTACCGACAGGAGAATGGCGACTTTACCAATCGCAACCAACTGTTGAAAGTTGCAAAATTAGGTGCAAAGACTTATGAACAATGCGTCGGATTCTTGCGCATCCCTGATGCAGAAAACCCATTGGACAATACAGCCGTTCACCCCGAGAATTACAAGATTGTCAGCAAAATGGCAAAGGATTTGAATTGCGATGTTCAAACACTGATTAACGACAAAGCCATCCGCGAACAAATTGACATCAAGAAATATATCTCTGATGAAATCGGCATCCCTACCCTTACTGATATTATGAACGAATTGGACAAGCCTGGCCGTGACCCACGCAAAGCTGTACAAGTGATGAAGTTCGACGAATCGGTAAAACAATTCGAAGATGTCAGACCCGATATGATTTTGAACGGTATCGTGACCAACATCACCCAATTCGGTGTATTCGTGGATATAGGCATTAAAGAGAATGGATTGGTACACATTTCTGAATTGTGCGACCATTTCATCAAATCCCCGCTGGAAGTTGTCAAGATACACCAACATGTAAAAGTAAAAATCAAATCTATTGATGAATCCCGCCGCAGAATTGCATTAACGATGAAAGGGCTGGACAATGAATAAGATTTTTCTTTCCATAGGCAGTAACGTCACAAACAGAGACCAAAATGTCATTAAATGCATGGACTGGATTGCCTCGCATTTCACAGCATTGGCAATGTCGGACATTTACTCGACTCCTGCCATCAATGGGAAAGGCAACGATTACACCAACTCTGTGATGAAGATAGAATGTGAGTTGGAACATGATGACTTGAAAGCTCAATTCAAACAGTACGAAAAAGACTGCGGACGCACCCCCGAAAGCAAGATACTTGGTATTGTGCCTATAGACATTGATATTGTAACATGGAATGAAGAAATACTCAAACCTTCTGACTATTCACGCGAATATTTTCAAAAGGGCTTGAAACAAATCACATCAAAATAAGAAATTAAAAGAATGATATAAAACTATGAAAATAAAACTTACAGGACTATTTGTTTTTTTGGCAGCGATTGTATATGTAGTGCTTCCAAACGATTTTGACACCAATTGGTGGGGCTTTATCGACGACTTCTTTGTGTTCTTGGCAGGATACACATTCTTCGTGGGAAACCGAAATAAAATACTGGCAATCAAGCGTCGCCTATACATGATTTCAGGCTCTTTGTTCATTATTGGAATGATGAGTTTAATTGCACTGATTTTGTTTTCATAAGCCACGAATCACACACTTTATTCAACTTTTATGTTCTAAAAGTTGAATAAAGTTTCCCAAAACTTTTTATAACATTTTGATTATCAAATATTTAAAATTCTAGGTCACATAAAAAGTTGTCCAAAAAGAAAAAAGGCTATATGCAATAAGAATTATATTACATATATTTGTATCGTAAAACTAAAAACAACAGATACAGCATATAGTCATGATACAAACAGTCATTAAACGAGATGGTAGAATCGTTGGTTTTAACGAGGAAAAAATCAAAGCAGCCATCCGCAAAGCGATGCTTCAGACCGAAAAAGGCGAAGACGAATCTTTAATCCAGAAAATCACGGACAGAATCGGTACTACCGGAAATGAACAAATGTCTGTCGAAGAAATTCAAGACCAAGTGGAACTTGAATTGATGAAAAGTTCAAGAAAAGAAGTTGCCAAACGATATATTGCATATCGTGACCAACGCAGTATTGCGCGTAGAGCAAAAACTCGTGATATGTTCTTGGAAATCATCGAAGCTAAATCAAACGACATCACTCGCGAAAATGCGAACATGAATGCCGATTCCCCTGCAGGTATGATGATGAAATTTGCCAGCGAAACTACAAAGCCTTTCGTTGACGACTATCTATTATCTCCTGAAACTAATGAGGCTGTAAAAAACAACTATTTACATATTCACGATAAAGACTATTACCCAACAAAAAGTTTGACTTGTGTACAACACCCTTTGGATAGAGTTTTGAAATATGGTTTCATTGCCGGACATGGAGAATCTCGTCCTGCAAAACGAATCGAAACAGCAAGTATTATCAGTTGTATCTCAATGGAAACTGCCCAAAACGAAATGCACGGTGGTCAAGCCATTCCTGCTTTCGACTTTTATTTGGCTCCATACGTAAGAACATCATATATTGAAGAACTAAAGAACTGCGAAGCATTGACAGGTGAAGACTTATCAGAATTCTATCGCGAAGAATTGAAAGACTACACCAAACAGTCTTTGGATGGTTTGACAGGAAAAGCACGTTCGAAACAACATGCCATCAACAAGACTGTAGGTCGTGTTCACCAAGCTATGGAAGCGTTTATCCACAACATGAACACCATTCATTCTCGTGGTGGTAACCAAGTGGTATTCAGTTCTATCAATTACGGTACTGACACTTCAGCTGAAGGCCGTTGCATCATGCGTGAATTGTTGAATTCCACTTACGAAGGTGTTGGCAACGGAGCAACAGCCATCTTCCCTATCCAAATTTGGAAAAAGAAAAGAGGTGTAAACTTCTTGCCTGAAGACCCAAACTACGACATTTTCCAATTAGCTTGTAAAGTAACAGCACGTCGCTTCTTCCCTAACTTTGTGAACTTGGATGCAACATTCAACCAACACGAAGACTGGAGAGCAGACGACCCTGAAAGATATAAATACGAAATCGCAACTATGGGTTGTCGCACACGTGTTTTCGAGAACCGTTTCGGTCCGAAAACATCTGTTGGACGTGGTAACTTGTCATTCTCAACTATCAATATCGTGAAGTTGGGTATTGAATGCATGGAGATCAAAGACCAAGAAGAACGAATCAACGCCTTCTTCAAAAAATTGGATGAAATGCTCGACATTACCGCTAAACAACTTTGCGAACGCTACGAATTCCAAAAGACAGCTTTGGCTAAACAATTCCCATTGTTGATGACAAAACTTTGGAACGGATGCGAAAAATTGAAACCGACCGATACAGTAGAAAGCGTTATCAACCAAGGAACACTTGGTATCGGTTTCATCGGATTGGCTGAATGTTTGGTAGCCCTTACAGGCAAACACCACGGTGAAAGCGAAGAAAGCCAAAAATTAGGATTGAAGATTGTTTCTCACATGAAAGACCGTGCAGACGAATATTCTGAGAAATTCGGTCACAACTTCAGTGTATTGGCCACTCCGGCAGAAGGTCTTTCTGGCCGTTTCACCAAGAGAGACCGCAAGAAATTCGGTATTATCAAGGGCGTAACCGACAAAGACTACTACACCAACTCAAACCACGTTCCTGTATGGTACAAATGTAGTCCACGCCACAAAGCAGAAGTGGAAGGTCCGTACCACGAACTAACCAGAGGCGGTCACATCTTCTACGTAGAAATTGATGGTGATGCAACTCACAATCCACGTGCCATCAGCGATATTGTTAGTCTAATCGACCAATACAATATCGGTTACGGTTCAGTGAACCACAACAGAAACCGTTGTATGGATTGCGGTTATGAAGATGCCACCGACAACCTTTGTACTTGCCCGAAATGCGGCAGCAAGAATATCGACAAACTACAACGTATAACAGGTTATTTGGTAGGTACGACTGACCGTTGGAACAGTGCAAAATTAGCCGAATTAAGAGATAGAGTAGTACATAAATAATAATGGAGTTAAGAGTTTTAGATATTGTGGAAGGCACCTCGGTCGATGGACCGGGGTTGCGCACTTCCCTTTATTTCGCAGGATGCCACCATGCCTGCCCGGGATGCCACAATCCCGAATCATGGGACTTCAACGGTGGAGAACTCTATGACTTATCAGATTTGATAAAGATTATCAAAGACAACGATTTTGATGTGACTTTCTCGGGTGGTGACCCTTTGTATCATCCTAAGGAAATTGCAGAACTCAGCAAACGCATCAAAGACGAACTTGGAAAAAACATCTGGTGCTATACAGGCTTCCAATGGGAAGAGATACAGCAAAACGAAACGCTGTTCAATGCCATACAGAATATTGATGTCATTGTTGACGGTAGTTTCGTACAATCCCTACGCGACTTGTCTCTATTATTTAGAGGCAGTTCCAACCAAAGAATTATTAATGTAAAGGAATCTATCGCCAAAGGCGAAGCAATAGAAATCCTTGACTTGTTCTAATTTATTTATCAGAAAAAACTAAAGGCGCAACTCTTACGAATTGCGCCTTTTTTATGCTTTGACAATTTTCCAATTAGAATGGAAGATCGTCGTTTTCTGTTGATTGTGTAAAATCAGGAACAGGAGGAGCAGGAACAGCATTTACCGGTTGTTGCATAGTTGCAGCAGGTTGCATTGGTTGTGCTTGAGCATCTGCCGGTTCTGATTTCCAACCATTGATATTAGTGTACCATTTTCCATTGTATTCACGACTTTCAATATCAACGCTTACACGCACGCGATCATTGATTTTCAAAGGGAATTGATCAACTCTGTCACCAAAGAAAGAGAAACAGATTTTTTTAGGATATGCATCTTCAGTTTCCAATACATATTCTTGTTTTTTCCAAGCATTACCTGCTGCAGATGTTCCGCTTTGAGGTTGCAATACGTGAATAATCTTACCTACGATTTCCATATTATATTTCTTTATTTTTATTAATTCAGGGTTCAATAGAAATACAAATTTACAAGATTTTTTTCATTAAACCGAGAATATCCGTCTAAATTTAGCGAATAATAATTTTGTGTGTCAAGTCACCCAATCTAACAACATATACACCTTTTCTGAGGTCAAGAGCTACGTGTTCTGCACCCACTTTTCCCGAATAAAGAGTACATCCCAACATATCACAAATTTGATAGTTCGATGCTGTTTCAGCAGACAAAATCACTTTTCCAGCAGCACAGGCAATCGAGTTTCCAGACTTATTGACCACTTCCAATCCACCTTTCTTTCCTACTGCTTCTTCCCAAGTGGTAGCCACACGGATACCATCTACCATCAATGAGATATAGTCACTGCTTGCAAAACCTCGAAGCACAACATTGGCAGGATTGATGTCTGTCTTTGCAGCATCTGACAACGGGCCAAGAACAGGTTGTATTGGTTCAGTTTCCTGCAAAGTTTCCATACAGTATAATGAAACCTCATCGTTGTTGCTTCCATCCTTGATAGAATATTTCAAGACCATCAAATATGTTTTGTTATCGTCCAAAGCCTCTGTCGTATATTGTGCATTTTTATTGTTGGCAAAAGACAAGCCCAATCGCCCGTCAGCCTCAACTGAAACACGGCCATTGAAATTAAAATCGCCCGGAGTCACCTTACTGTCACGCAAACAAAAGAAATAACCTTTTTTGTAAGCCATAAACGGACGAAACATAAAGGCAACGTAAACATCGCCCGATGTCACCTCCGCAAATTGACGATGCGATGCATCGCTGTCATCAACAGCTATTTCCACCCCATTACCGATACCCGAGCCAGGATAGCCTTCAAAAGTCAAACCGTCTGCAATCGCCAAACTTGAGGCACCACCCCATTGGGTGTACCATCCTCCGTTCTGCATTGGAAGTGTACCGATAGGATATTCAAAATTTTCTTCCAGCAATATATTTGCAGATGCACTGCCGAAAGAAAAAGCCAAAACCAAAGTGAATAAAACTCGTAAAATTTTGTTCATATTATAATAGATTTATTTTTTGTTCAATCAAGTTGCGCACATCCTTATTGTTCATGTCCGACTCGAAAGAATCAATCGGCACAATCAAAAGTCCATGCTTTGAATTTTTCAAATAAAGTTTGATGTATTTTGAACCGAACTCATAGTTAGAAAAATCCGTCCAAGAGTATTCCTTAAAACTAGTCTGTTCAAACTCGTCGTTCGTGTAGATATGTCTTATTCCATTTTCATCAAACTCCATCTTTCCCTGACGAATCGCCTCCACGCATTCGGGAGAAAAAGCATGGTAAAAATACACATAGCTCAATGACATCGGGAATACAAAGAATACGGCTATCAGTGCCACATAGATAAAATTGATATTCCAGAATGACAAACCAACAATCGGCAGAATAAAGAGAACAAACACATACCAGCGACTATCCAAGAACCCCATAAAAAGAGGTCGCATATATTCGCCCGCTGATATTTTAAATATGTTGGTTCTTATATTCATCATCTTTATTTAGAAGTATTCAAGAATGCAAAATACACAGCTGCAATCAATAGCAAGAAGGACACGATATGATTCCAACGAAGTGACTGCCCCTGGAACATGAATGTGGCCACCAAAGTAAATACAATTAATGTGATAGCCTCTTGCAAGACCTTAAGTTGCACTAATGTAAAAGGGCCTCCATTCCCAACATAACCAATTCGATTAGCCGGGACTTGAAAACTATATTCAGCCAAAGCAATCAGCCAAGAAAACAAAATTACACCGTATAGCGGCCAGTTCTTTGAAATTCCCAATTCACCCAAACGCAAATGCCCATACCACGCCAGTGTCATAAACACGTTTGAGATGACAAGCATTACAATTGTAACAAGAGTAGCATTCATTTTTTATTTTTTCTTCAACAATTTTTCGACATGTTCATAACCCTCCTTGTATTTTTCCAAACTTTTAATACGGTTGGTTTGACAAATGCCTGTTCCTTCATTATTATATAGAACTTTTATATTCAAATAGTTTTTCCCATTATCACGTTCCAAAGGGAATACTGATTTTTTCAATTCATTGGCTTGTTCACAAAGCGGAGCCTTTCCAGTTACCCTATCGGCTTTCAAACCTTCAGGGACACCTGTTCCGTCCAACCAAATCGGTTCAACCACACCACATGGAGGATAGCCCAAAACCGTCCACATAGTTGTTGCCAACGGATTTTGTCCGACTTCAACACCCTCAATAACTACTGATGCCGACGAACTGTAACGCGGAATAAAATCACGATCCACCACCCAAGTAGCTTCTGTATCTGAAAAGTCATCGTCAATCAATGAATGATAGAAAGAGCGTGAAATATCCTCGGTAAAGACCATTGGAGTTACCTTTTTGTCTCCAATATAATCCTTCAAAAGATATTCAGCAGTCGCTTCACGCACATAACCATAACCTTCATCCTTACGGCCTGATTTTGAATAGTTAGTACGTACCAAATAACCGTCTTCTGTATCATCCACATTAAAGCGCTTGTAGCTCCAGTTATCTGTCTCAAAATAAGCAGCGCCACCAAAAGCATCAATCACACCAAAGTTTGCCTCAACACGCAATGGTTTTGGCATCTCTTTCAACAGTTGTTCGAAATCATCAACCGTGCAACAAGAGGCCAATGCTTCTGCCATCACGAAACCTTCGTTGTCCATTTCAGTAATAGTATCGTTTTTCAAGTTATACGATGCCGTATTCATAATGGCAAAACCGGCTTTATTGAATCCCAGCCATGCCTCGGCACGAGCCGTATCTGTACTGTTGAACAACGCAGCATATTCAATTTGTCCGTCCTCGCCCTTGATAATTTCAACCACATTGTCCAAACACGAAGTGTCTCTATGTTTCCAGAGAATAGGGCGATGATTTTCTGTCAATTTTCCAGAAATGATTGCAGATGTACAAGCCGACATTTCAAAAATGTCTGCCAACATCAACAGCGCTGTGCAAAAGTATTTTATCATGATTCGATGTTTATTGAATTTAACTTTGCTAAAGTAAGAATTAATCATTAAATAGACAATAATATAAAAAGGAGATTAGACTTGAATCAGACTAATCTCCTCATATTTTCTAAATGGTCATTCCACCATTAAAATTCAGATGTAAAGTGGAAACGAATTTTTGGGAAATCGGATTGTGCCATTTGCAACACATAACCCGAATCTGCCAAGAACACGTCCCTGCCCTCACGGTCAATGGCCATGAATTGGTGCTTACGTTTCTTGAACGCTTCCAAAGCCTCCTTGTCGTCACTTTCAATCCAGCAAGCCTTGTACAGACTAATAGGTTCCCAGTGACATTGTGCCCCATACTCATTCAACAAACGGTATTGGATTACCTCAAATTGAAGTTGACCTACAGTACCTATCAACTTACGTCCGTTAAATTGGTTGATAAACAATTGAGCGACACCTTCGTCCATTAATTGTTCGATACCCTTATTCAACTGTTTAGTCTTCATAGGGTCTGTATTTTCAATGTACTTGAACATTTCAGGAGAGAAACTTGGCAATCCTTTGAAGTGCAAGTTTTCACCGGAGGTCAAAGTATCACCGATTTTGAAGTTACCTGTATCCGGAATACCTACGATATCACCTGGATAAGCCTCGTCGACTATTGATTTCTTTTGAGCCATGAATGCCGTAGGAGCAGCAAAACGCATCATCTTTCCCGAGCGGATATGCTTGTAGTTAACATTACGTTCGAACTTGCCTGAACATATTTTCACGAAAGCAATACAACTCCTGTGGTTTGGGTCCATGTTCGCGTGAATCTTGAACACAAATCCTGAAAAACCTTCTTCTTCAGGTTTCACTTCGCGTTCCACAGCCATAACAGGTTTTGGTGACGGTGCGATTTTCACGAAACAATCCAACAATTCTTTCACACCAAAAGTGTTCAATGCAGAACCGAAGAATACAGGAGCTACATTTGCGCTCAAATAGTCAGCCTCGTTAAATTCAGGATAAACGCCCTCAATCAATTCCAAGTCGTCGCGCAAACGTTTGGCATTTGCTTCACCTACATTTTCATCGATAGTTGAGTCGTTCACATCTTCTATTTCAACACGTTCGGTCACTTTTTGCTTATTTGGAGTAAACAAGTCCAAACTGTGTTCATATATATTATATACACCCTTGAAGTTAGCACCAATATTAATCGGCCAGCTCAAAGGACGTACCTTAATTTGCAATTCACTTTCCAATTCATCAAGAATGTCGAAAGGGTCGCGACCTTCACGGTCCAATTTGTTGACGAAAATAATTACCGGTGTTTTACGCATACGGCAGACTTCCATCAATTTACGAGTCTGTTGTTCCACACCCTTAGCCACATCGACGACAATGATAACGCTGTCCACAGCGGTCAATGTACGATAGGTGTCTTCCGCAAAGTCCTGGTGACCCGGAGTATCAAGGATGTTGATTTTGTAATCACCATAGTTGAACCCCATAACAGAGGTTGCGACAGATATACCACGTTGCTTTTCAATTTCCATCCAGTCTGAAGTTGCTGTTTTCTTGATTTTGTTGGATTTAACAGCACCTGCTACGTGAATAGCACCACCGAACAAAAGTAACTTCTCGGTCAAAGTTGTTTTACCGGCATCCGGGTGACTAATGATGGCGAACGTGCGCCTGCGTTGAATTTCTTCTATATTTGCCACTACTAAAATTTTATTTTTGTCTTAATTATAAGTTGTCGTAATCGTCTTTATCAAAAAGAGGTTTGATCTTGTCTTTGTGAAAATAAGAAGCCAATAAGGCTATAAACTTGGAGATTTGCGCCATGGCTTTCATTGTCTCTGCTGTCATTTCACGTTTTTGCAAACGCATCATCAACATACCGTACAATGCGTTGAAACAAGTTTCCAATTCACCTTTGGCATCACCGCCTGACTTAGCTCGCAATTCAACAATGATGGGAAGAGTGCGATAAAATTCAGCTCCGTATTCGGGATACTTCACACTTTTCAAAAGCATTTGATGCAAGTCGGTCAACTGGATAATGATATTGTTGTTAATTTGCAAATGGCCTTTTTCTTTCACTCCCTCGATACGCATCATTTCAATCAATTCTTCATACCAATTTTTGAGTTCTGCCTTTTGCTGGTCATCGATAGGATAACGAGATATTATATTTTTCTCAATAGATTCAATGCTCAGATTTTCTGCACGTAGCAAATCTTCCACCTGCCACATATACAGCAAATACTCAGCAATATTTTCTTTACGTAATTTATTTGCAGTAAACATTTCCCCTTTGAAATTATCCGAATTTGCTTATTTTACGTAACAACGGTTCATTCAAAATCTTCACACGGCGTCCGTCAACCACAATAATTTTTTCGTTAACAAAAGCGGAAAGCGTACGAATGGCATTTGAAGTTGTCATATTTGACAAGTTTGCCAAATCTTCACGCGACATGTAGATGTCCAATGTTTCCCCGTCATCTTCAAAACCATAATTATCAATTAGCAGCGCTAATGATTCAGCCAAACGGCCACGGATGTGTTTTTGTGTCAAGTTTACAATTTTAGTATCCGAACGACCTAGGTTGTGAGATAGTTCATGAATGAAGAACCAAGCCAATTGTCTGTTCTTGTCAATCAAGTCTGAAACGACTTTCATTGGAATTGTACCAACAACGGAATTTTCCATTGCTATTGCGCCTGAGACATAATTTTCTTTTGCGAAATATGCTCTGTGTCCAAAGTATTGGATAGGACGAATCAAACGGATAATCTGTTGACGGCCACCAATACCCTCCTTGTATTTTTTAACTTTCCCCTTGATTAAACACCATAAAAATTCTGGAGTTTCTTTTTCAGCGTATATAATCTGGTTACGTTTAAAGTTAAGAAGTGTAAAGTTCTCAATAACGACCCTTTTTTCATCTGCGGTAAGCACATTCCATATGCCTGCAAGGTCTTCTTTTATTACTTTCTCTAATGCTTCTACTGAAATCATCTTGTAAATTGCTATATAATTATGCTTTTAAACACAAAAATAAAGCATTTAACTATACCGACAAAATTAATTCACACTTTTTTTAATATTGTGTATCTATTTCCTGGTAAAGCCTGTAAAATTCCCCTAAATTCGAGATCCACAAGAGTACTAAGAAGCTTATGAACTGGCATTTTCAATTTTGCCGACAATTCGCTAATATGCACAAAATCCTTGTTGAGCAAAGCGTCATAAATCTGTTTTTCAGCACCTTTAAGTTCAACAAACAATTCCATCTGCACAGGTTCTTTTTTCTGAGTCTCCCAGTTTAACGCCTTGATCAAATCATCAGCATTGTCAATCAGAGAGGCAATATTTCGTTTAATAAGCATTTGCAACCCACCGAATATTCATCCCCGGCACGACCCGGGAATGCCATCACTTCCCGCGAATAGCTTGAAGCAATCTGTGCTGTAACCAAAGCCCCTCCCTTGGCGGCAGATTCCACCACAACAGTACAATCCGACAATGCGGCAATGATTCTGTTGCGTGCCAAAAAGTTGGATTTATGCACTCGTGTTCCCGAATGATATTCCGTCACTACCGCTCCACCTTTTTTTTACCATTTCGGCTGCAATGGCACGATGTTGTGCAGGATACATCATGTCCAAGCCATGAGCCACGACACCCACCGTCGGCAAGCCAAAATCCAAGGCTGCCGTGTGTGAAGAGACATCCGCACCGTATGCCAATCCACTGACAATCAACACATCATCGCCCACCTTTTCCTTCAAACTTTGAATCAGTTCCCGACAAGCATTCAGCCCGTAGGAAGTCATGTGACGAGTACCAACGATGCTCAATATTTTAGTGGCATTCAAGTCACAATTTCCCACCGAAAACAGCATCAAAGGAGCATCCGATGCCGTAAAAAAGCGAGCAGGATAGGCAGGATCTGTAAAGTAAGAAACATTGATATTTTTACGAATGATAAAGTCCAATTCGCACTCCGCTTCGTCCACCAATCTTTTGCGATAATCCGAAGAAAAGACCTTACTGCTACATTGCCCCATTTCGCGCAAATCACTCTCGGTAGCCTTGAAAAAAGCCTCCTCCGAACCAACCACCGCCAAGATGGCTTTGGCAGCATCGACCGACATACCGCGAATGGCGGAAAACGCTATTTGATAGACAGATGGCAGCATGATTTTTTTATTTTAAAAAGTCTTTGAATACCTCTGCCAAAGCATCGCCACGATCCAGTTTGTCTCCGACCAGGCAGACACAACTGACAGTAGCTTTCACCACCTGTTCTCCGGACAATTTGAAAATATCCTGATGAAAAATAAAGCGAACACCTTTTCGCTCCAAGTATAGGCAACTTTCGAATTCATCGTTTCCACGCAACGGTGTTTTGTATTCGATTTCTACCTTGTTCAAAACAGGGATAATGCCCTGTTCACGCATGGCAGTAAAAGACAGTCCGTTAGCATCACAAAACTCATGACGGGTATGTTCCAAATAATGCAAATAGTTAGCGTTATTGACAATACCCTCTGCATCAAGTTCATAATCACGGACCTTGAATTTTAACTT
>JAHHQT010000101.1 GCA_020026215.1 Muribaculaceae bacterium | reverse complement strand
TTACAATGTTACAAACATAGAAAAAATTTTTCAAAAATGGAATATCGCCAATTCCTAATTTTAGATGAATAGTTCAAGGAATAATCGTTCGATTTGTTTCTTCAAAGTTTCATGATTGCATTTGAAACCGTTGGTCATCATCACGACCACATATTTGGGATCTTCCAGTGGATAGTAGCCTGCATAACATTGAACTCGGGTCATACTGCCTGACTTCAATACCAATTTGCCTTCCAATGGAGTTCCTTTCAACAATTTTTTCACGGTGCCTTCCATACCTACTTTCGGAAATAGAGTAGGGAATATTCCGCCCAAACTTTCATCTACTTGACAGTTTCTTAGAATGCTTGCCAAGAATGCAGGAGAATAGTGGTTGCTGCGAGAAAGTCCCGAGCCGTCGTATAGGATTTGACCTGTGGTGTCAACACCCCATTCAGTCAAAATGCGGTATTCGTTGTCGATGGAATTTTGGCGGGAAGTTACGCCTTGTTCGTCAATGCCAAGTGTGCGTAAAACTGCTTCGGCAAACATATTGTCACTTCTTTCCAATAGGGAAGCTACGATGTCCTTCAATTCTGGAGATTCGTAGGTCAGCAAATGTTGTGAGACCAAGCCTCTTTTCAAATTCTTGTCTTCGACAGTAGTACCTTCGAATGACAATACATCTTTCAAGTCGCAACTCAAAGCATCTGCAGGGTCAGGAGTAGTGGTGAACACTTCAATCGGCATTTCCTGACGGCGCAAGTCGCCTTTTAGTGTCAATTTGCAACTGTTTTTCTTACGGAATGCTGATGGGTATCTTCTTGCCTTGCGTTCTTTGGAAATACTCATGCGGTTGTCGATGCGTAAGCGCTTTTGGTGAGGAATAGTATCAATGATGCGGGCTTTGTGGCCTGACAAGTCAACGATGATGGAACAAAGGTTGTCCGCATAGTTTAATGCATGGGCACCTGCTCCGTATTCTTCTGCGATATCTGAATCGTCCCAGCATGCAGGGATGGTCGGTTCTGGATAGATGTCGGAGTCAATGATGATTTTACCCTTGATTTTTTTGATGCCTGCATATTTGATGGCTTTCACACATTGAGTGACGAAAGAATAGTCCTCGGCAAAGTGGCGGGATTCCAACGTAGGGTCCAATCCTGCCTTGATGATAAGGTTTCCGTCCAATGTTCCAAAATTCACGATACCGTCGATGCTGACTTCGGTTTTGAATTTATAGCTGGGAGTCCATGCTTTCAATGCAGTGGCTGATGAAATCGTTTTGGTAATGGATGCCGGGATAATCAGAGAGTCCTTGTTTACACTGGAAAGCATCTTGTTTTCCTTGATGTCCAATACACATACTCCCACTCTGGCATCCTTCATGGCTTTTGATTGTACGAAGTTGATAATGGCAGAGTCCATCTTCTCATTTGCCCATGCGAGATTGACAAAAGTAAGGCAAATAAGGAGTAGAGATATTTTTGATGAAAATTTCATGTTGTTTTAGAATTTAGTAGTTTGCAATAGTGTTTTCGAATGACAGTCCGTTCTCGTTTGTGATACTTTACGCCATTCTTTACAAAGATAATATATAAAATCTTAAGATGATAACAACCGTGTGATGTTTGTTGGCATAGGTGCAATAAAAAAGGAGATTCTTCGTCTGAAGAATCTCCTTTGTATTATAGAAAAACTGAAATTAGTTTTTGTTAGCGCGTTTTCTTTCCAACTCGTCAAGGATGATTTTACGCAAACGGATGTGGTTTGGAGTCACTTCCACGTATTCGTCAGCCTTGATGTATTCCAATGCTTCTTCCAAGCTGAATACTACAGGAGGAATGATTCTTGCTTTATCATCAGAACCTGAAGCACGCATATTGGTCAATTTCTTGGATTTAGTTACATTGACTACGATATCATTGTCTTTCGCATTTTCACCAACTACTTGTCCTGCGTAAACTTCTTCTTGCGGGAAGATGAAGAAACGGCCACGGTCTTGTAGTTTGTCAATTGCGTATGCGTAGGCTGTACCTGATTCCATAGCAATCAAAGAACCGTTTGTACGGCGTTCGATATCACCCTTCCAAGGTTGGTATTCCAAGAATTGGTGTGACATGATAGCTTCACCGGCAGATGCTGTAAGCACGTTGTTACGCAAACCGATGATACCGCGTGAAGGAATGTGGAATTCCATTTGGATTCGGTCGTTTTGTGTTTCCATAGAAACCAAATCACCACGACGGCGAGTAACCATATCGATAATTTTGCTTGAATATTCTTCGGGAACATTTACGGTCATCAATTCAACCGGTTCGCATTTCACACCGTCAATTTCCTTGATGATAACTTGAGGTTGTCCAACTTGTAATTCGTAACCTTCACGACGCATTGTTTCGATAAGTACTGACAAGTGAAGTACACCACGTCCGAATACTGTCCAAACGTCTTCGTGAGGTTCTTTCTTCACACGCAAAGCAAGGTTCTTGTCCAATTCACGTTCCAAACGTTCAGCGATGTGGCGTGAAGTGACGAATTTACCGTCTTTACCAAAGAAAGGAGAATCGTTGATTGTAAATGTCATTGACATTGTAGGTTCGTCGATTGCGATACGAGGAAGTGGTTCTGGATTGTCAACCACTGTTACTGTATCACCGATTTCGAAACCTTCAATACCTACCAATGCGCAGATGTCACCTGATTTGACGCTTTGTACTTTCTTGCGTCCCATACCTTCAAACACGTGCAATTCTTTGATGCGTTGTTTTGAGATAGAGCCGTCTTTTTTACAAACTGCGACATCCATGCCTTCTTTCAATTCACCACGGTGAACACGACCGATGGCGATACGACCTACGTATGAAGAGTAGTCTAATGAAGTGATAAGCATTTGTGCGTCACCTTCCAAAACTTGTGGTTCCGGGATATATTTGATGATTGCGTCAAGAAGCGGAGTAATAGTGTCTGTTGGTTTGCGCCAATCTTCGCTCATCCAGCCTTGTTTAGCTGAACCATAAAGAGTAGGGAAATCCAATTGCTCTTCAGTTGCGTCAAGATTGAACATCAAATCGAATACCATTTCGTTAACTTCGTCAGGACGACAGTTAGGTTTATCTACCTTATTGATGACTACGATAGGTTTCAATCCCATTGAAATTGCCTTTTGCAATACGAAACGAGTTTGAGGCATTGGGCCTTCAAATGCGTCAACCAATAGCAAACATCCGTCTGCCATGTTCAACACACGTTCTACTTCACCACCGAAGTCAGAGTGCCCCGGAGTGTCAATGATGTTGATTTTATAACCTTTGTAGTTAATTGATACGTTTTTAGAAAGAATAGTTATACCTCTTTCTCTTTCAAGATCGTTATTATCCAATAACAACTCACCTGTTGACTGGTTGTCGCGGAACAAATTTCCTGCAAGCAACATTTTGTCGACCACTGTTGTCTTCCCATGGTCCACATGGGCTATAATGGCGATGTTTCTAATATTCTGCATATAACACTAAACCTATTTTGGTGCAAAATTACGATTTTTTTATAAACATTTGACATATATCGAAAGAAAACATCATCATATTTTTCATTTTAACATAATTAATTATTTAATTGAATTCGTTTCCTTAACTTTTATATGCGTTTATTTGTCAAATTGATAGAAAATCGCGATATTCGCAAAAATTTAAATATAAATTAATGATTACAGCTGAACAATTGAAAGAGACTGAAGAACGCAAGTTAGCGTTGAGGAGGTATCTTTGACATCGACAATAAAAAGATTGAAGTAGAAGAAGAGGAATTGCGCACACACGTCCCTAACTTTTGGGATGACCAAAAAGCAGCAGAAAAGCAGATGCGCAAGGTGAAGGAACTTCATTATTGGATAGACAGTTACGAGGAATTGGAAAAAATGACGGACGAATTGTCCCTTGGTTTCGATTTTGTGAAAGAAGGGTTATTGTCCGAAGAAGAATTGGATGAAATGTATGCCAACCTCATACATCGTTTTGAGGAGGTGGAACTACGAAATATGCTCCGTAGGGAGGAAGATAAACTGGGTGCGGTTTTGAAAATCAATTCCGGCGCAGGCGGTACTGAAAGCCAGGACTGGGCATCAATGCTGATGCGTATGTATCTGCGTTGGTGCGAGACAAACGGATATAAGACCACTATCGTGCATTTGGTGGAAGGCGATGAAGCCGGTATCAAGTCGGTAACTATCCAAGTGGATGGTGATTTGGCGTATGGTTACTTGAAGAGTGAAAACGGTGTGCATCGTTTGGTGCGTGTTTCTCCATTCAATGCCCAAGGAAAGCGCATGACCTCATTTGCATCGGTGTTTGTCACTCCGTTGGTCGATGATACGATTGACGTATATATCAATCCTGCCGACATTACTTGGGATACTTTCCGAAGTGGTGGAGCAGGAGGACAAAACGTCAACAAGGTGGAAACGGGTGTGCGTTTACGCTATAACTACAAAGATCCGGACACTGGTGAAGAACGTGAAATTTTAATTGAAAATACGGAGACTCGTTCACAGTTGGATAACCGCGAAAATGCCATGCGTCTTTTGCGCTCACAGTTGTACGACATGGAATTGCAACGCCGTATGGCAGAACGTCGCAAAATCGAGGCAGGCAAAAAGAAAATTGAATGGGGTTCGCAAATTCGCAGTTATGTATTCGATGACCGCCGTGTGAAGGACCACAGAACAGGATTCCAGACTTCGGATGTTGCAGGAGTGATGGATGGTAAAATTGACGGATTTATCAAGGCTTACTTGATGGAATTCTCACAAGAGGATTATTAATTTACAAATACTGATAATTAGAAACGATTATGAAGAAAAGGTTACTACTTGTATTCTTGTCCTTGTGTTTGGGAATATACGCAAACGGACAGGGGCTGAAGGCTGATTTTTCGGCAGCGGAGGCCATGACAAAGTATTATAGTGAGGGCTTTGACTCTCAAGAAGCCAATACATGGGTATTCGAGGGAATTAACCCTGTAAATACTTGGCATTTTGTGGACAAGCCTTACATTAAGGGATTGCCTGATTTTACAGTATTTGACAGTGAAAGTAAATTGTCTTTGGCAATCAGATATGATGAAAAAAATACTTCAGACGAGAAGGCTACTTCTCCGGTAATAGCTATTCAACCGAATTCACAATGTGAGTTCTATGCTTGTTTTAGTGGCGTGTTCTTGTTCAGCGCGCCTTGGACTTTCTCGGTGATTGATGCAGAAACCAATAAGGAAGATGTTCTGTTCAATGCTTTTGACTGGGCACAGGAAGTGGGCTTTGATGGCCCGAACTGGGAAAAGTTCACTATCGACCTTTCTGCTTATGCAGGAAAGAATGTGAAATTGAGATTCCATTATGCAGGTATTGGCGGTGAAGACTTGTTGATTGACGGATTGCGCATCTCAAAACAAGATGTAAGCGATAATGCTCATGCCGAAATTGGTGTGGGAGAATCTGTGCACTTCTCAGACCAATCCACAGGTGCTTTGAAATGGAATTGGGAATTTGAAGGCGGTACTCCTGCCACTTCAACAGAACGTAACCCAATCGTAACCTATAATCAAAAAGGTACTTTCAAGGTGAAATTGACTGTCAGCGACGATGTCAACTCAGCTGCTAAAGAACGTGTGGGGTATGTCGTCGTAAAAGAGGTTGCTCCGACTTCTGTTATCGGTTTGCCTGAAGAGGGCTACTTGTCTCCATGGGTGGGCTGCTTGGTTCCATTAAATGCGGATGTGACTTTCCGTGATTTGTCTAAAGGTTTCCCTACAAAATGGGAATGGCAATTGCCGGGAACTAATCACCCGAAATCTTCAGAACAAAATCCTGTAGTACAATATACGAATAAGGGTGTCTATAGTTTGTCATTGCGTGTGTCAAACGGTGTGGGAATCAACACTTCTACTCTGCAATATGCTGTTCAAGCCGGGGGCGAGAATGAAATTTGGAACATCTCTGTTGAAGAAAATACTCAATTAAATCCTGTTGCTTTAGGTTTCTATGGCTATTATGGTGGTTCAAACTGGTTGGGCATGACTGATTTTGCAGAAAAATTTGTTGCTCCTCGTGTGGATGCTGAAATCAAGAGTGTAGGTATTTACTTCGCTTCTGTTAATACCATTACTCCAAATGCTGAAATCACCGTGTCTATCTTGACCGAAGATGAAAAAGGCATGCCTGGTGCTTCATTGGGTAGCGCAAAAGTTTTGGCAAAAGACTTACAATATTCTGAAACTACTTTCGAAAAGACATTGTTCACCTTTGCCACTCCAGTTGCTCTACCGAAAGACAAGGCGTTCTTCGTTTCTGTCAGCGGAATTCCAAACAACAGTTCCGATACAGGAGCTGACGATATTGCCATGTTCTGTTCTCCGTTGCGTGGAGAAGGAGGTAAATGTACTGCATTCCACCGTATGGAAG
>JAHHQT010000100.1 GCA_020026215.1 Muribaculaceae bacterium | reverse complement strand
GCACAAAAGTACGAAAAATAGATAACACTTCACCTTTTATACATACCAAAAAGATATTTTTGTGGATTTTTAGATGAGTTATAATTTTAATTTTATGAATACCGCCTTAATATCCACCAGCTCAATTTCTCAAAACAGCCCAGTATCGGCCACTTATTCCAACGAAAAAGTTATCCTTTTTGAACAACTATTATACCTTTAGCATTTCAAACCAATTAAAATCAAACCAAAAGAGCATTTTTTTGACTTTTCCACATTATAAATTCAATAATTTTAAGTATGTTTGTAGTTAAGTTTGTAAATTCTGATAATTATGATCATCATAGGCATTGCCGGCGGTACCGGTTCGGGTAAAACTACAGTTGTAAGAAAAATTATTGAATCACTTCCAAAAGGTGAAGTAAGTGTGTTACCACAAGATTCTTATTACAAAGATTCCAGCCATATTCCGCCAGAAGAACGTCAAAAAATAAACTTCGATGAACCCGCTGCATTTGAATGGGAATTGCTCATCAAGCACCTCGAAGAACTAAAAGCAGGGAAAAGCATTGAAGTCCCAACCTACTCTTATTTGACTTGTACTCGTCAACAAGAAACAGTACCTATGCAACCAAGAGACGTAGTCATCGTTGAAGGTATTCTTGTGTTCAGTGACAAACGCCTTCGCGACATGATGGATATTAAAGTATTTGTTGACGCAGACGCTGATGACAGATTGATTCGTGTAATCAATAGAGACTGTATCGAAAGAGGTCGTACTCCAGAATTAGTAGTGGAACGCTACGAAAGAGTGTTGAAACCAATGCACAACAAATACATTGAACCTGCTAAAAAATACGCTGATTTGATTTTGCCACAAGGCGGTAACAATACTGTTGCTATCAGACTTCTAAAAGAATACATCGAAGGCCGTATCAATTCACACAAATAAAAAAATAATCTTTAAGAATGATTTTAAAAGACACCATTCATAATCTGACAGATAAAATAACCGATTGCAAAAATAAGGTTATGAATTGCTGTTCTCACAAAGAAGAAATAATCACAATGCCCGATGACGGCAAAATGATATTGAGGACTGACAACCTTGTGAAGAAATATAGACAGCGTACGGTTGTTAATCACGTTTCAATCAACGTGACACAAGGAGAGATTGTCGGTTTGTTAGGTCCTAATGGAGCCGGCAAGACAACTACATTCTATATGACAACCGGCTTGATTACACCTAATGAAGGACGCATTTTCATCAACGATCTTGACATCACTAAATTCCCGGTTTACAAACGTGCTCAAAACGGTATTGGATATTTGGCACAAGAGCCGTCAGTTTTCCGTAAATTAAGCGTAGAGAACAATATTCGTGCAGTATTGGAAATGACTGATACTACCAAAGAATATCAGGATGAAAAATTGGAAAGTTTGATTTCTGAGTTCCGCCTTCAAAAAGTTCGCAAGAATCTGGGAGACCAACTTTCCGGTGGAGAACGCCGTCGAACAGAAATTGCTCGTTGCTTAGCCATCAACCCGAAGTTTATCATGCTTGATGAACCGTTTGCCGGTGTTGACCCTATTGCTGTAGAAGATATCCAATACATCGTTTACAAACTAAAGGAAAAAAACATTGGTATTCTGATTACGGACCACAACGCTCCAGAGACCTTGAGTATTACAGACAGAGCATACCTTTTGTTTGAAGGCAAGATTCTATTCCAAGGCACTTCTGAAGAATTGGCACAAAATCAAATTGTACGTGAGAAATACTTAGGACGCAACTTTGTATTTCACAGAAAAAAATTCGATTAAACAAAACTAAAATCTATAGTTATGAATAAATTCACAAGTACATTACTGGGCTCTTTTATTGGCACATGGATTGCATTTATCGTGCTTAGTATTGTCATTTTCATTTGTGGCATTATCGCCATTGCATCATTGTCTATGTCTTCTCTTGAAAGTACAACTACAACGATTGAAAAGAACTCTGTATTAAAAATCAAACTTTCAGGCACTATCGAAGAACGTCAATCCGACCTCGATATGTCACAATTCCTATATACGAATGAATTGCCGAAAGTGGAAAATCTTGAGAATTTATTAAAAGCTATCGACAATGCGAAAAAAGACAATCACATCGAAGGTATTTATATGTATTGTGGCGGTGTCAATGCAGGCTTTGCTACACTAAAAGCTGTCCGCGATGCTCTTATTGACTTCAAGACTTCAGGCAAATGGATTTACAGTTATGGTGAATCATTGGCACAAAGCGACTATTACCTTGCATCTGTTTCTGATAGGATTCTAATGAATAAAGTGGGAATGCTTGATGTTCATGGTATTGGTTCAAATATTCCTTTCTTTAAGGGTTTTCTTGACAAAATCGGCGTTGAAATGCAAGTGATTCGTGTCGGTACATACAAAAGTGCCGTTGAGCCATATATGCTAACTCAAATGAGTGAAGCCAACAGACTTCAAACTCAAACATTCATTGACAACATTTGGAACGAAATAGCCACAGAAATCTCAGCATCAAGAGGCATTGACAAAGAAACTATCAATCTTTATGCAGACAGTCTGTATGCGCTTTCAAACCCTCAGAAAGCTGTGGATTTGAAGATGATTGACAATTTAGTCTATGACCACGAAGCCAAAGAGGCTATAATGAAGAAATTAGGAATCGACGATGACGACGACCTAAATTTTGTCTCTCCAACTGAATTAAATCAGGCAACTATAGCTCCCAAAAAATCTGCCAATAAAATAGCAGTTCTTTATGCTGTAGGAGAAATTAAAGTAAAAGGTTCTGCCATTAACGAAATCTATTCTGACAAATTAGTTCCAGTGATTGAAGACGCCGCAGAAGACGATGATATCAAAGGTATGGTATTGAGGGTCAACTCTCCAGGCGGTAGCGCTTATGCTTCAGAACAAATTTGGGAAGCATTGCAACAATTCAAGGCAACAGGCAAACCATTAGCTGTTTCAATGGGCGACTATGCAGCTTCAGGAGGCTACTATATATCATGTAATGCAGACCGTATCTTTGCAGAGCCTACCACTATCACAGGTTCTATCGGTATCTATGGTTTGATTCCGAACCTTGAGAAGGTGCTTAATGACAAATTAGGTATTAATTTCGGATTGGTGAAATCAAACGCCAATACTGACATGAGTGTAACAAAAGCACTAACACCATTTCAAAGACAATCTTACCAACGTTTGATTAACGATGGCTACGAATTGTTTACCAAGAGATGTTCTGATGGCAGAGACATTGAAATCAACCAATTAAAATCAATCGCAGAAGGTCGTGTATGGGACGGACAAGAAGCACTCAAAAACAAATTAGTGGATGAACACGGGAACTTAAAAGATGCCATTACATGGGTGGCTCAAAAGGCGAAAGTAAGCGATGACTACTCCGTAGAATCACTTCCGGAAATTAAAGATGATTTTTTGACTACTCTATTGTTCACTCTATCCGAAGAAGGCATTGATGCAAAAATGCAAGAACGCTATGGTGTTGTTTACGAATACGTCAAAGAAATTGAAAATATTTTGTCCCGCGACAAAGTACAATGTAGAATGGAAACTATTGTTATCGAATAACATAATAAATGAAAGAATCAACACGCATAGCCAAACTTATCTTATTGACTCCATTATCCAAGATATATGGAATGGTGACTTATATGCGTAATAAATTCTTTGATTGGAACATTTTAAAGTCTGAGAGCTTCAAGATCCCAGTGATTTGTGTCGGTAATATTGCAGTTGGAGGAACAGGGAAAACCCCACATACCGAATATATTATCCATATGTTGATGCAAGACTATAACATCGGAGTCATCAGTCGTGGCTATAAGCGAATGACCTCTGGTTTTGTCATGGCAAGCAGCACAAGTACACCTTCAGACATCGGTGACGAACCATTCCAGATACATCAAAAATTTGGTAATAAGATTCGTGTAGCAGTATGTGAGAAACGCGTCATTGGCATTAAGAAATTGCTGAAGAATGATCCTTCAATCAATTTGATTCTACTTGACGATGCCTTTCAGCATAGATACGTAAAGCCAGATATTTCCATTGTACTAACAGAATACAATCGGCCTGTATTTGAAGACAAATTATTGCCTTTGGGAAGATTGAGGGAAAACCAGCAAGCTATCCGTTCTCGTGCCGATATGGTCATTGTGACCAAGTGCCCCGAAGACATCAAACCTGTGGATTTCCGCTTGTACAAGAATAAATTGGACTTGTTCCCATTCCAAAAATTATTTTTCAGCCGCATCAAGTATGACAGCCTAGCCCCGGTATTCCCAGAAAATGCCACTTATATCCCAATGTTGGAGATACTGAACGAAGACGACATCATACTGACTGTAACAGGAATTGCCAACCCTCGACCATTGATTAAATATTTGAAAAAATACAAGCCACAGGTCAAGGCTATGCATTTCCAAGACCATCACAATTTCACACGCGCCGACATTAAGGATATTGAAGAAGCTTATAAAAATTTGAACAGCAAACGCTTCAAAATCATACTGACAACAGAAAAAGATGCAGTAAGACTTGTCACTAACCCTTACGTATCATTCGAACTGCGCAGACATATATTTTATCAACCCATCAGCATCGAATTTCTGCCTTACGAATCAGAGACTTTCTATGGTGCGTTGACAAAATCAATTGCTGAAATTAAACATAAATAGTATTCACATTGTTAATACTATCCAACCTATAACAACAAACACAAAATAATATAATTATGCTACAAAAAATCAAAGAAACAGCAGAATTCATTAAAGCGAAAGTTAATGATATCCCTAAAACAGCCATCATCCTTGGTACAGGTCTTGGTGAATTGGTAAACCATATCGAAATCACTGACACCATTAATTATCAAGATATCCCTAACTTTCCTGTATCAACAGTTGAAGGCCACAGCGGAAAATTGATTTTTGGCAAATTGGGCAACAAACGAGTTATGGCTATGCAAGGTCGTTTCCACTTTTATGAAGGATACAACATGCAACAAGTAACTTTCCCTGTTCGCGTAATGAAAGCATTAGGTATCACTACCCTATTTGTTTCTAATGCAGCAGGTGGTATGAATCCTAAATTCAAAATCGGTGACATCATGATCATTACTGATCACATTAACTTATTCCCTGAACACCCACTACGCGGAAAGAACTACAATGAACTTGGTCCGAGATTCCCTGAAATGAGTGAAGCTTATTCTCACAGACTAATCAAAGACGCTTTGAAAGTAGCTGAAGAAAAAGGCATCAAAGTTCAACAAGGTGTTTATGTTGGAACACAAGGTCCTACATTCGAGACTCCTGCTGAATATACCTATTTCCACAGAATCGGTGGCGATGCTGTTGGTATGAGTACAGTTCCTGAAGTTATCGTTGCTCGCCACAGTGGTATCGAAGTATTTGCAATTTCTGTCATCACCGACCTTGGCTTGGAAGGTGTTGAACTGGAAAAAGTTTCTCACGAAGAAGTGCAACTTGCAGCCGCTAAAGCACAACCTTATATGACTGCAATCATGGAAGGTCTAATCAACGAATTCAAAGCTTAATAAATGTCAGAAAACCAAACTGAAATATCATCTCTCGGTGAATTTGGTTTAATTAGAGAATTGACCAAATCCGTAGAGTTAAAAAATGCCAGTTCACTAAAAGGCGTTGGTGACGATGCCGCTGTTTTGGACTATTCAGGCAAAAAGACTCTTGTAACAACCGACTTACTTCTAGAAGGAATACATTTTGACTTGACTTATGTTCCTTTAAAGCATTTGGGTTACAAAGCTGCTGTCGTGAATTTTTCAGATATCTATGCAATGAATGGAAAACCGGAACAAATCACAGTTTCCGTCGGCATTTCCAAACGCTTTACCATTGAACACATCCAAGAATTATATGAAGGTATAAAATTGGCATGCGAAGTTTATGGAGTGGACTTGGTCGGTGGTGACACCTCAGCATCCGTTACAGGACTAATCATCAGCATTACTTGTATCGGTTCAGCCGACGAATCACAAATCGTTTATCGCAACGGAGCCAAAGAAACCGATTTGATTTGCGTATCTGGTGATTTGGGTGCTGCCTACATGGGATTGCAATTATTGGAACGTGAACGTGTAGCTTCCGCTGGGATGAAAGATTTCCAACCAGATTTCAAAGGAAAAGAATACATTTTGGAACGTCAATTAAAACCTGAGGCAAGAAAAGACATTGTCCAAAAACTTGCAGAAAATGGTATTTTACCTACAGCAATGATGGACGTTTCAGATGGACTTTCTTCTGAATTAATGCACATTTGCAGTCAAAGCAAAACAGGTTGCAGAATCTATGAAGAACGCATTCCTATAGATTACCAGACAGCTGTCATGGCCTCTGAATTGAACATGAATTTGGTTACTGCAGCCTTAAATGGTGGTGAAGACTATGAACTATTATTTACAATTCCTTTAAGTATGCATGAAAAGATTCAGCAAATGGAAGGAATTCGAATCATAGGTCACATGACAAAACCAGATTTAGGTTGTGCATTAATTACTCGAGACGGTGCTGAAATGGAATTGAAAGCACAAGGATGGAACGCATTTAAAGCTTAAATCATAAAAATTGAATCGGTAATGATAAAAAAACAATCATTACCGATTTTTTTCATTTTCTTTCGGATAT
>JAHHQT010000099.1 GCA_020026215.1 Muribaculaceae bacterium | reverse complement strand
ATTATTATCAATTTATTAAATTATTATATATTTTATAATATATAATCGAGTTTTTACTTAAAATTTCAAACTAAACATATCTCATTTTCATATCAGTAAACAACCGCTAAACCACGATGCAATATCCGTTTCAGACGTTTTTCACAATTCTAAGTTTGCAAATTAAAAAAGACACTTAATTTTCACGAATGATCGTCAAATATCACAGTCTGTCAGAAATATTCTCCGATTAAACATAAAAAAGCAACCATCCGCACTTCTGTTCGGATGGTTGCTATATTTTCAAGAAATCAAACAGTTCCTAATTACACTGTCAAAATTTCTTTTTCTTTAGCTGCAAATACTTCTTCAATTCTCTTCATGTATTTGTCATGAATTTTTTGAACTTTTTCTTCAGCGTCTTTTTCTACGTCTTCAGGCATACCGCTCTTGATAGCTTTTTTCAAACCTTCAATAGCATCACGGCGTGCATTACGAACAGAAATTTTAGCATTTTCAGCTTCACCTTTAGATTGTTTTACCAATGCTTTACGGCGTTCCTCTGTCAATGGAGGAATAGAAATACGGATTACTTCACCATTGTTTTCTGGAGTAATACCCAATTCTGAGTTGATAATTGCCTTTTCTATTTCTTTGAACATTGATTTTTCCCAAGGAGTAATAGTAATGGTACGCGCATCAGGAACTGAGATGTTTGCAACATTGCTGATTGGTGACGCACTACCATAGTAATCAACTTTGATTCCGTCTAAGATTTTGGGATTTGCTTTACCTGCTCTAATGTGAGCCAATGCTTCTTCCAAATAATCCACAGCCAATTCCATCTTTTCGTCAGCCGGGGTAATGTAAGTGTTAACGTCTGTCATAATTGTTATTGTTAATTATTTATTTTTGATAGACTAATGTACCGATAGGCTCGCCTTCGATAACTTTTTTCAAGTTGCCTTTTGTATCCATGTCAAACACGATGATAGGCAATTTATTTTCCTTGCACATCACTGTTGCAGTCAAATCCATTACTTTCAATCCTTTTTCATAGATTTCGTCGTAAGTGATTTCTGTAAACTTAATGGCAGTTGGGTCCTTTTCCGGGTCAGCAGTGTAGATACCGTCCACACGAGTACCTTTCAACATCACATCAGCTTCCACTTCAATACCGCGCAATGCAGAACCTGTATCAGTTGTGAAGAATGGATTGCCTGTACCGCAAGAAATAATGGCAACTTTACCGGCTTTCATAGCTTCGATAGCTTTCCATTTGCTGTAGTGTTCACCGATAGGGAACATATTCACAGCTGTAAATACCTGTGCAGCCTGACCTTCTTTTTCCAATGCAGAACACAAAGCCAAAGAGTTGATGACAGTGGCCAACATTCCCATTTGGTCACCTTTCACTCTATCTACTCCTTTTGCAGCTCCGGCCAATCCGCGGAAAATGTTACCACCACCAATGACAATGGCAATTTCAACACCTGATTGTGCCAATTCTTTGATTTGTTCAGCATAATCACCAACTCTAACCGGGTCTATTCCGTAGCCTTGTGCACCCATCAAGGATTCACCGCTCAACTTTAGCAAAATTCGTTTATAGCTTGTTCTCATTTTTTTATATTCATTTTTGAATCTCTTCTACAAATTTAGTTACTTTGCGGTGAACAACAAATTTTGTGATTTTAAAAATGCTTATGAAGGTGATTTTTTCTAAAAATAATGTCCTTTTGGTTTTATTCCTCTTACTTTTAACAGCTTTCCCTGCAAATTTGTTTGCGGAAACAGACTATAATGTTTTGAAAAACAAAGCCGAACGCTTTTTTCAATACGAAGAATGGCACAGCGCAATTGCCATGTACCAGCTTATGCTAATGCAGAGACCTGCCGAGACCGACATTTACGCCAAAGCCATCACCGTGACAGGCATTTTGAACGACAAAAAAGCACAAATGACACTCATCGAAAAGTCACAACAAAACCGTGTTCCGCTACACGCCCTTTTCCCTAAAATTCAAAAAGAATCTTTCTCGGTTTCAGAACCACAAGTCTATGAAAATTTCCTGCTTTTGATGCGTGACCAACAACCTTGGTTGAAACGTGGCATCAACTTGCAATTATTGAAATACTATTCCATGCGCAACAACGCTCCGCAAATTATTGAAACCGCTGATTTAATTTTAGCTGACATCCCGACGGATGCTAAAGTATTGCGAGAAAAGGCAAAAGGGTATTTCGTATCGGGAGACAACGAAAACGCTTGTAAATTCTATATTGAGTCGCTGAAATACGATGATAAGAACTTCAAGGCCAACTTGTTTGTTGGTATGCACTATTACCAAAAATGGCAATCACAAGGGCAACTGCTACCGTCAGCCGTAGCCAACACCGCAGCACAATACCTCAACCAAGCCTACTCACTCAAGCCTACCCCCGAAGTCAGAAAATACCTCGATAGATTAGGACAATAATCCCTTATGAGAAGGGATAAAAAAGCCATCCAAATTAGTTTTAGATGGCTTTTCTATTTTATTTTCTTACTAATTTTGAGATTTTGTAAAACGCTGGATATTCATTATTTAAGTCCCTCTTTAAGAAAAAGCCTATTGATATCTCATAAACTCCTTTTGGCAACATATTATTAATTCTAATTTTATTATTATTTGGGTTAACTGAATAATTTTCCCACATGAAATTATAACGCTTACCATCCTCAATAGAATTAATATTAATAGATAAACAATAAATGTTATCGATAAAAGAATCATCAAAAAATGTAATCTCGAAGTCAAGAAATTTTTCATCTATAGAGGACATTTTAACCGAAAAATAGGCCATAGCATTTTTTAAACTATACCCCTTCTTCTTAAAAAATACAGTATCTAACTTTATTGAATTAAATGAATATTTCTTTTTCAAATTATCCTCTACTTCTTTTTCATAAAGATGAGTTAATCTAATATTTTCGAGTTTTTCCTTCAATTGGGCATTAACAATAGAATCTTTGTTAAAATCGAGGTCATAAGAATGTATCATTTGAATTGTATCAGATACTTCTTTAATCACTATAGGATCATCAGGAATAATTCTATTACAAGATTTTTCAACTAACAAAGTGATTACTGCAGTTAGTATAATTCCGCCCAGATAACTCAACCACTTATACTTATCAAGCCATTTCATCTTTAAATCAAGCATCAATTATAATATTCAAGCCCCACAATACCTAAAAACGCTTTTATTTTCTTACCAATTTTACAAAGCTGTATGGGTAAGGATTCTTTTCATCCTTGTCGTGGGATTCGCGATTTTCCTCCGTCCATTGCGAATAGTCAATTTCGGGGAAGAAAGTGTCGGCATCATCAAACTGATGGTCTATTTCGGTCAAGTACAAATTCGAAGTAAACGGCAATGCTATGTTATAGATTTGCGCACCACCCATCACGAATACTTCCTCCTCGCCTTTTACCATCTCCACCGCCTGTTCAAAGGAATGTGCCACTTCCACACGTTCTGCACTGAATTCGGGATTGCGCGTAATCACAATATTGCGACGGTTAGGCAACGCACCTTTAGGCAAAGAGTCGTAGGTCTTGCGACCCATAATGACCGTATGACCGGTAGTAGTGTTCTTGAAATGCTTCAAGTCGGCAGGCAAGTGGCAAAGCAAATCATTGCCTTTTCCTATCGCCGAATGTTTGTCAATAACGACTATAATAGAAATATTCTTCATTTTCTTTCTGTTTTAGACAGCCACAATACCTTTGATATGTGGGTGTGGGTTATAGTTTTCCAATTCAAAGTCTTCGTATTTGAAATCAAAGATACTCTTCACATCCGGATTGATTTTAATGGTTGGCAACGGACGCGGATCGCGAGTCATTTGAAGTTGTACCTGTTCGAAGTGATTGGTATAGATGTGGGCATCACCCAAAGTGTGAACGAAATCCCCGGCTTCCAAACCAGTTACCTGTGCCATCATCTTCAACAACAAGGCATAAGAGGCGATATTGAACGGCACTCCCAAGAAAATGTCGGCACTGCGTTGATACAGTTGCAAGCTCAATTTTCCGTCAGCCACATAGAATTGGAAAAAGGCATGGCAAGGAGGCAAGTTCATCTTGTCAAGGTCAGCCACGTTCCACGCACTGACGATGATACGGCGTGAATCAGGATTGTTTTTGATGTCGTTGACCGCCTGACTGATTTGGTCAATGAAACCACCGTCGTAGGTAGGCCATGAACGCCATTGATAGCCATAAATGTGTCCCAAGTCACCGTTTTCGTCTGCCCATTCGTTCCAGATACGAACTCCGTTGTCCTGCAAATATTTCACATTGGTATCCCCTTTCAAGAACCATAATAATTCATAGATAATGGATTTCAAGTGCAGTTTCTTGGTAGTCAGCAACGGAAATCCGTCTGCCATGTTAAAACGCATCTGATAACCGAAAACACTCTTTGTTCCTGTTCCCGTACGGTCACCTTTCATCGTGCCGTTTTCCATTACATGATGGAGTAAATCTAAGTACTGTTTCATTATTTTAGGTTCTTTTTATTTTCACTATTCATTGTTTTGTCCACCTTGCCCATGCTGTCAATGGCAGGAGTTGCACTACGCTGTATTGCCTATTCCTTGATACGCTGCATCAGCGGAGTCATCGGTCTGCTACGTTCCGTAGTGTAGGAAATGGCATTGTCTGAGCATTCTCTGATGCAGTTGAAGCACAACACGCATCGGCTCATATCCACAGTCAAATGGCTCAAATCCAAACACGATGCCTTGCAAACATCCTCACACTTGCCACAAGCCGTACATTTATCGGGATTGATTTCAATATGATAGACTGCCCTTTTACTGCAAAGTCCCAACATCGCGCCCACAGGACAAACCGTGTTGCAATACAGTCGTCCGTTTGCTATCGACGGTACGAAAACACCTATAAAAGTCAACACGCTCACTGAAATCCCGAGAAACCCCGAAAAAATCATCACATGAGGCATCGTTGCAAAATACCCCATATCAGGATTGAGGGCAGATACTACCATTCTGCCGTAAATGCTATTGGGGTCAAGCATGGCAGGAATGACTGCAATACCGCACAGCATACTCACACATACCACCACCAACGAGATATAGCCCACCATCTTTACTGGAGTGGCATACCGATATTTACGGACAGGTTTGAACTTATTGAACAATCGGGCAACAAAGTCTTGAAATACACCCAACGGACACATCACAGAACAATAAAGACGACCAAAGAAGAAAGTAATCATCAGCCAAAAAGCCAAAACACCCAGATTGAAACAGAGCAGTGCCAACATGGGTTGGATTCTTGCATACGTCTCCGACAATAATTCTACTCCGTGCGCCACACCATAAAACATAGTGGTCGCCAAGAGTAAAAAAATCAGAGATAATATGATTCTTATTATCTTTAGTTTCTTCATTTGTGCAATGATAGTCCTTGCACAAAGATATTATTATTTTCTTAATTTGCCATTTCTTGAGCCTCGTTGTTTTTGCCAATTCGTGCTATTTTATAACCGATAGCAGCAACGAGAATACTCATAATCGGACTCAGATAATTGAAGAAACAATATGGGAGATAAGTCAAAGTAGAGACATTCAACACGGTGGATTGTGTCAAACCACAGGAATTCCATGGCACCAACACAGAAGTAACGGTAACGGAATCTTCCACAGTACGGCTCAATACGCAACTTTCGTAGCCTTTTACCTCATAGGTCTTGCGAAACATATCCCCGGTCAAAATGATACTGATATATTGGTCAGCCGTTGCCAAGTTCAAGAACAAACCCGAACAAACGGTTGAGCCTACCATACTGAAGGTGTTTTTCATCAAACGACCGAACATGGCTGTGATACTTCCCAACATACCACTGGCAGTCATTGCGCCACCAAAACACATGGCACACAAAATCAACCAAATGGTGTTCAACATTCCCGACATACCGCGAGTAGCAATCAAGTCGTTGACCATTGCGTTGCCCGAATCCAAATTGGTGCTTGTAGAAAGCATAGTCATTACAGCCTCATAGACCGTATTTTGTGAACGGCCAGCCAGTTCAACCAATGTATCAGGTTGGAAGACAATCGCAGCTCCAGCAGCCAACAATGTTGAAATGAACAATGTGACGATTGACGGAACTCGTTTGGCTATCATGAAACCTGTAATGACAGGCACAATCAACAACCAAGGAGTGATGTTGAAACGTGTATTTAAGGTTGCACTGATTTCAGCGATTTGTGATTGCTCAGAAACCTCACCGCTCAATCCTGCAACAATAAATATAATGAAGGTAATGACGATAGATGGAACAGTCGTAATCATCATATATCGAATGTGACGGAACAAAGGAGTCTTGGTAACGGATGATGCCAAAACAGTTGTATCAGACAACGGTGAAATCTTGTCGCCGAAATAAGCTCCCGATATAATCGCACCTGCAATCCAGCCTTCAGAATAGCCCTGTGCCTGACCGATACCCATCAAAGCAATACCGATGGTGGCAATTGTGGTCCACGAGCTACCCGTCATCACAGACACAATAACGGAAATCAAACAGGCAGATGCCAGAAAGAACTTGGGATGAATAATCATCATTCCATAGTCTATCAGCGTAGGCACGACACCGCTAATCATCCATGCTCCACTCAAAGCACCGATAATTAAAAGTATAATCAACGCCGACGCAACGCCTTGAA
>JAHHQT010000098.1 GCA_020026215.1 Muribaculaceae bacterium | reverse complement strand
GTCATAATTTATGAGGAATTTTTTGAATTGTTAATTTATGATACAAAGATAGGAAATTTTTATGAAAATGGGTTATGAATTTTAATGATTATGTCGTAAATTTTGCCTCAATAATAATTTTTAAGATATGTCATGTTACGAAATCATTTCTTTTTGCTAAGAAATTCGCTTAAAAGTGATAACTTAGCCAAAATCAATATGATTTTTATGTTTTGACAGTAGTCGGACTGAATGTGATGTTGTCGATTATTTTCCTTTTCCTCGCAGGCTAAATAGTCCTACAGTTTAATATGAGTCTCATCTCCTGCAATCACTGTCAACATTTTGTCCACGTCCAGATATTTGTTTGCCATGTCGCGTAGTGTTGCCGCTGTAATTTCTTCGGTGATGCGCGATTGGTTGTTGAAATATTCGTGAGGAATACGACTGGAAATTACTGATGAATAGTAGTCGGCAATGGAGAATGGAGTATCCAAAGTTTTTGCCAAGTCGCTAATCAAAAATGATTTTACACGACCCAATTCATTTTCCGAAATCAATTCATTTTTAATGATGTTGATTTCTTTCTTAAATTCTTCGATGACATTTGGAATGTACTTGTTATCGCATTGGCACATGGTCAGCATATAGGAGTCGTTTCTCAATCCTGAAAGATAGGAGGAAATGCCGTATGTATAGCCCTTGTCTTCTCGGATATTTGCCATGAGTCTGCTCCCAAAATATCCACCGATAGCTGTAATCAAAATACGCAATGGAATGTAGTCGGGATGTTCTCGTGTGATTTTTGTCGGTTGCCCGATGATGATAGCGCTCTGAAGCGCATTCGGCGTATGCTTAACGATGGTTTGCGGTTGAAATTCGATGGTTGTATTGTCAGAAAGACTTTCTCGCTTTTCACCGAAACAAGGCACTTGCCCGAATTCCTTATTTAATGCGGATAGTATCTCTTGGGTGATTTTCCCTGCAACGATGATTTGCATATTCTCAGGGTGATACCATGTGTTGTGGAAATCAATCAAGTCGTTGCGGGTAATGGCTTTGATGTCTTCTTCTGTCGTTTGCTTGCCAATACGGCTATCTGCTCCGTAATAGTTCTTCAGGAATTCAACATTAGCCACATAAGACACTCTTTTTGCATTAGTGGAAAGATTGTTGATGGCTAGCTCCTTCCTGTTTCTCAATTCATTTTCAGGAAATGTCGGATTGAAGATGCTGTCGGAGAATAGGGGTAATACTTCATTTAAGTTGTTATTCAATGAATACATGGTGGATGAAGTATCGTGATGGGTGATGTTGTTGCTCAGCCAAGAACCGTAGTAGTCAATGGTGTTGGCAATTTCCTTTCCGTCATGGGATTTGCTACCTTCCTTAAATAAGGAAATCGCCAAACCTCCATTCAAATTTGCATTCTCATCGCATTTTCCACCTTCTGCAATCACTTCAATTCTGTTCATTTCGCGTTCACCTAAATTGATGACGTGAACAGGAATCCCGTTATCTAATTTGATTTGTTCTGCTTCAAAAATTTTAACTCCTGTCAATTGCTTGACTTCTGGTTGTGATTGCATATCTATTGGCATGGATAGTTCTGTATTTTATTGATTAAGAAATTGAATGGCTTTGTCGATGTCTTCGGGGGTGTCAATGCCGACAGTCTCTTTGTCTGTAAATGCCACCTTGATTTTATATCCGTTTTGTAGCCATCTTAATTGTTCCAACGACTCAGCTCTCTCCAACGGAGAACGAGGTAATTGGGTAATTTCTGCCAGTACATCAGCTCTATAGGCATACATCCCGATATGGGTATAGTAGTCTGTATTGTCCGGCCACTCGCTCTCTTCCTTTCCGCGGACAAATGGAATGACGGAACGTGAGAAATATAATGCATAGTGGTTGTTGTCCAATATGACTTTTGGTTCCGTAATGTCTTGGAGAGCCTTAATCCCTTTGCGTTTGTCAAATTTGCGTACGATAGTTCCTATTTGGACCTCTTTGTCGGCAAATAGTTCCTTGACGGCTTGGATTTGGCAAGTATGAATGAACGGCTCGTCACTCTGTATATTGATGATGACGTTGGCTTTGCTTTTTGATTTGATGAACGCTTCGTAACATCTGTCTGTGCCACTCTTGTGCTCTGTTTGGGTCATAATGACTTTGCCTCCGAATTTCTCCACAGCCTCTGCAATTCGGAGGTCGTCGGTGGCAATAAAAACTTCGTCAAGGGCTTGAACGGCTTGTCGCCAAACGCGTTCAATGACACTCTTGTCGCCAATCATGGCCAGTGGCTTACCGGGGAAACGTGATGATGCGTATCGAGCCGGGATAATGCCTACAAATGTCGTATCGTTCATGTCGGTCTCAATTTAATGCGTTATAGAATCGGTAACCACTACAGGTGTCCTTTCCAATAGAGTAGCCTTTGTAGTTTCGTTGGTTTCAGTTATATTTTTGTCTTCTCGTTTCTTTTTGGCACGCTTCCTTTTGAATACTTCCAGAAATCTGTTGAAATCGTGCTTGAAGACGATGCCTACACCTTGTGTCGTTAATGAGTTCTTGATGTAATATTTTTGGTCGTTGTAGCGGTTGTACGCTTTCAAACGAATTGTTCCGTTTTTTGTCAATAGATATTCTATATCAAAGTCACCAATGAAATTGTTGCTGTTCATCGAATTGTCACTATAACCGAGGTTGCCGTTCAGCAACAGGCGGTTGTTTAATAAACGGCTTGACAATGCCAATTCGACTTCTACATCAGAGAAGTCCCCCTTGTCGGTATGCAAATTTGGGGCAATCGTCCATTTGTCGCTCAACTGACCAAGCATATTGGATAATTGTGAAGAAATTGTTGAAGATGCCACAGAGGCAAATTCATTGTTCTTATTGGTATTACCCATATATTCAGGAGTGTAGAATCTGTTTAATGCCAGCAAATAAATGATTTGTTGGTTCATCATATCGTCAGTACTGATAATACTCCTTACCTTGCGATAGACATCCTGTGTTAGGGTCGGGAATTCTAAGTCAAATGAAATGCTCGGGTGAGAAATGACACCTGATAAATTCAATAGGGCATTTACCGGAACTAAAGTTCTGTTGAGGTCCTTGTCTTCCACAAATGACTCGTCCAAATCCTGCAAGTTGGCGTTCAATGAGTAGGCAGCTTGTAGGTCAACATCTGCCTGCAATGGGTCTCCGTGGAACGAGATAGTTGCACCATTCTTGATTTTAAATTCACGAATGATGATGTCTTGCAGAGTAAAGTTGTATTTTCCTCGGTCAACGGTATAGCTGCCGAATACCTTCATTTCCTCGTTGGATGAATAGGTAACTTTCATATTACCGCTACCGATGGCGTGTATCTTGTCTCCACCCTCAGGGTCCATCACCAGCGTTATGGCTACATTTGGATTGGCATCCACCAACAAATTTAAATTAAATACGGATGGATTGCTTTTCTGTTGCTTTTGCTGATGAATATTTTTCAAGAATTCAGGCATATTCTTCTGTTCCTCTTTAATGCGTTTTTCTTTACGCTTGTCGGTGAAGGTGATGAATGAATATTCGCCTGCCTCTTCTTGGTCAGACAAGACAAATGAGAAGCTGGACTTCGGTGCGGATGCCATGTTGATGTCAATGTTTACCAATCCCGGTTCTCCTTTGACAAATGCAGCTCCGTTACCGAATATCTTTCCGTACCAAATCGGGTTGATTTTCTCGTTGGTATTATAGCATAACAAGTTCCTGGCTTTTGTGATGGCAAAGTCAAAGCAGGCATCCTTGAAATTGGTATGTGTTACCGTTCCGTTTAAAGTAGCTGTATTGCCAAAGTCGTCATAGATAGTGGCATCGGTTACTTTGATAATGCCAGGATCAAGGATGATGGAGTCGGATACATTATAGAACGTATTGGTATAGTCAATCTTGATTTTGAAAGCATCGGCAAACATTCGGCCTTTCATGTTCAGTAATTTGAACGTACCATAAAGTTCGCACCATCCAGAAGCCTCACCCTTGATGTCGGTAGTGAAGGCTGACATGAACGGTTTTAGTATTTCTACATTGATATGGTCGGTGTTGAATTTGAAATCCAATGAATTCTTGGTAGGATAGACTGTACCGCGTACAAAGGATTCTCTGCCATTGTACTGGTGAATGTCAGCGTTGATGACCACGCCCTTGTTTTCGTTGTCCCAATAGCTTTGAATATCCGCATCACCCAATGGTGCATGGTGATAGGCAAAGTTTTTGACGTGAAGACGAGGTGTCATGATACGTGGAACTTTTGACAATAGTCCTGATGCGAAGAAATCTCCTGTAGCAGTACCGCTGAATACGACGTGGTTGATTTTCAACGTCTCGAATACATAATCCAAGTCAATGCTGCTTAATTGCAATTTCAATTCATCGTCGTAGCTGTCTGAAACAAAACCGTTGGCTTTTACGAATTGGTTTTCACGGTGTACGTTGATGCCGCTGAGTTCAATGCGTTTGTCCACGACTTTGATTTTGGCAGGATTAATGAACCAGGTTGTATCATTAACTGTAAATTTTGTCGGTTTGATGTCAATATCAGCCAATAGTTTGTTGTTCATGCTCTTTTGGAGGGCTGTTGACAAACTGATTTGACCGTTGAATTGACGTTCGCGGTCGTATTGCCAGTTGATGTCTGTATTTATATTATTTTGCGAAGCATTGGCACTTAACAAGAGCATAATATCGCCGTTCTTGTGGTCTAATTGTGAAATCACATTCAAACGCATCAAGTCACTTGCTCCGTCTAGCTTGGCAGAAACACTGGTCTTTTCAATAATCTTGTTGCCTTGCATGAAATAAGGGGCATCCAAACCGAAACTGATTTCGTTGTTATATTCATCTACAACACCGGAAATGGTAATCGGATGTACGACAGAAATCGGGAGTTTGAAGAATTCCGGAATTTCATTGTTGTTGGCAATGACAAAATGATAGTTGAAATTATTGAATTTCTGAACTTCGTTATTTTTCTTTCTTCTTTTTCTTTTTTGTTTGCTTGTGTCTTCCTCGGGAATAAGAGCAGGAAGAATGGTTCTTGCTGCTTTCTTGAAAGTCTTGCCGATTTGTGCAAAGTTGATTTCACCGTTGACAGAGCCGTTAATCACATCAGAATTGATGGTCAGTTGTTTCTGCTTGTCATCTAGTTTCCTTGCTGTCAAGTCAAGGTGGTCAATGGTGATTCCCTTCTTTTCGTTGTCAATATAGCTAATGTCGGAAATGATGATATCACCCTCTGCATTGTCCAAATTATTGCCTGTAAATGAGGCATACAAATCTGCATTGAATTTGTGGTTAGGATTCTTCTTGTTCAAATTCAAGTTATGGAGATTGATGTCGCTAAGTTTGCCGTTTACATCAATAAAGGAATTTTTGCCGTCAATTTTTGCCAATCCTTCAATATTGATATTGACATTCGGATCTTGAAGGTTGACACTACCGATGTAACTGTCTTTGGTAATTTTCAAATCAGTCAGAATATTCTTGTATCGGTAGCCTTTGAGGTCAATGTGGTCAATTTTGCCTTCCACTTTACCTGTAGGGCGTTTGTTTAATAGGTTCAAATTGGCTTTGACATTGAATGCCACTGATCCCAACAAGTCTTTATTGTTGAGAATTGAGCCGAGATTAAGTCCTTTCGTCAGAACTTTTCCTCTGAATCTTTGTGGATGATTGTCCTTGTTCAACTTCAAACGTCCGTCGGTATGGATAGTGCCTAAAGACGTCATGATATTTCCAATATAGAACATCTCCTTGTCCTCAAGTTCTAAAGAACCGTTGAGGCTGACGTATCCCACTTTCTTAATGGTCTGTAGGGTTTTCTGCGGTAGGTTTATCACCTCATTGGCTTTGTTGGCAATATTGTCAATGTTGATGTACAACTTTATATTTGGTGAAACTACCTTAATGGAATCTTTGTTGGTAACATTCTTGATAGAACCTGATGTCTGAATACTGAACACCTCATTTTGAGACTCCAGATTTAAGGTCGAAATGTTAATGTCGTCAATCTTACCGTCTACCAGACAGGTAATATAGACTGGAGAGGTGAAGTCGTTCAATATTTTGTTGAACGGCGCAAAGTCGCTTGGCGTAACATAGCTGTTTGCAAGACTAATATTGAGAGGGAGTTCTGATACTTCTTCCTTGATTTTCTTAAGGTTAGCGAATGTCAGTGTGATGTCATTCGGAATAAGTATGGAATTGTTCAGCTTGATTTTCATGTCTTGTGCACTGATGTAAGTTTGACCTATATGGACATTGCTGGTCAATTCTTTCAGTGAAAATCCGCTTTTCTCCACAAACGATAAACGTCGGATTTCGAAATTATAGTTTTCGTTGTCCAATTTCGGAATCTTGATGTCAGCACTTAAATGACTGATGGCAATGTGGTTCTTGTCAAACAGACTGTCAGTTCGTGCATCTATGGATTCAATATCGTAGGAAGCCTCGCATTTGCGGATGACTATAGCATTGATTGCCAAGTCAAATTTTGTTGGGGGCTTATTCTTGTCCTTCGGTTTTATCGCATCCAAAATGAACTGGATATTGAAGGGAGATGATGGAGAGGCTTTGGATAGTTTGGCATTCAAACCGACCAATTCAGCGTAGGTAAACACAAAATGTCTGTGGAAAATTAAGTCATAAATGCTGATTTCAGTGCCGATCTCTTCAATACTTGCTATTTTGTTACCTAAAG
>JAHHQT010000097.1 GCA_020026215.1 Muribaculaceae bacterium | reverse complement strand
AACCCAGGACCCCAACATTAAAAGTGTTGTGCTCTACCAGCTGAGCTAGCGAATCAAGCCTTTTTTGTTGTGCAATCTTGTTCCTGATTGCGAGTGCAAAGGTAATACAGATGATTGAACCGTGCAAGTATTTTGGGAATTTTTTTACAATAAAAATTACGATTCTTACGGTGTTTTAAGTTAAAATGCTGTTATATAGCATAAAAACCGATTGCAAAAAATCTCATTTTTTTGCAATCGGTTTTGCCCGAGATTGACTATCATGGGGAATTTCTCGTTTTGGGGAAAATAAAAAAGTCGAACTTGAGAGTCCGACTTTTGATTTTTTCTGCAAGAATGATATTATCCTTTGTTTGCAAGTGGAGTAGGAGTGACGAACACACGTGCGCCAAGTTCTTTGTCCAATTGATAGATACCGTAACCGTGGTCTCCGATAAGTTTCAAATTGTCAATATATTCTTGTGCTGTTTTTTCTTCTTCAACTTGTTCGTCAATGAACCATTTTAACATGCTGCAAGTTGCATAGTCTTTGTCTTCTTCTGCAATGTGGTAGATATTGTTGATAAGGCTTGTGACAACTTTTTCGTGTTTAAGTGTTTCTTCAAATACGTCTAAATCGCTTTTCCATGTAGTAGGAACGGCTTCGATTGGTTGAAGAACAACTCTACCGCCTCTGTCTTGTACGAAATTCATCATGATTTCAGCGTGTGCTTGTTCTTCCTTGAATTGGATTCTGAACCAGTTAGCGAATCCGCTTTTGCCTTCGGCTTCAAAATAAGTTGACATTGACAAATAAAGGTATGCAGACCAGAACTCTGCATTAATTTGGGCATTGAATGCCTCTTCAATACGTTTATTCATAACTTAATTAGTTTTATTTATCAGTACAAAGTTATATATTTTTTACATAAATGCGGTGAAACAAACATCAAAATTCACTTCACCGCATCTAACTGAGTTCTATTTAAAAGAATCTGTATTTCTATTCTGCTTTTTTAGCTTTTGGCTTAGCTGCACATTTTTTAGTTGTTGCAGTTGCCTTTTTTGTTGTGGTTGCAGTTTTTTTAGCTGCTGCTTTCGGTTTCTTTACTTCGTCGAATTCAGCCAATGTGGTCTTGACAGAAGTAAGTTCACGGTTTAGCATTTCAATTTCGCTGGATTGATTCTTGATAGTTGTCAACAATGCGTTCAATTCTTCGTTTTCAATGCTCAACGGATATTGTTCTTCCACTCTTACGATGAAGTCAGAAAGTACATTCATATAGTTGGTGAATGCTTCGTACGGTGATTCGTAAGGGCTGAACATAGCATGAGCAGCACCGTCGCTAAAGTGTTTGGTGCTCATGTAGAAGAAGTGGTCGCTTGATTGAAGATAGTTCCAATCTTGTAGCAAACGACGGTCTGAACACAAGTGAACGCGTTCTGCCACTGAATATAGTTTGTTGAATGCTTCGTTCTGCAAAGTGTTGCCCAACCATGCGCTGACGTCGCGAGCTTCGTCTGCACCTGAAATAGGGTGAGTTACAGAAATAGTATCCACAGCTTTCAATTTAGAGATAGCTTCTGACGGAGTCCAGAATTCGATGCCTTTTTCAGCAGCGAAACGTGGCAGTGCCTTGAAGAAGTCGAAGATGCCAGTTTCGCGTTTGTGGTTTTCTCCGATAGTGTCGAAGTTCAATGCGATGTTGACGATTTGTTCTTCTTTCGGGCTTTGAGCAATCCATGATATATACTTGTCTGCTGTCAATGGATATTCATGCCATGAGTAGTCGTTGAAGCGCAATGCGATGTCGTCGGTAAGTTTTGAGTTACGGAACAACAACTTCATCTTAGGTGCTCCTGCTGAAGTGTAAACATAGTTTGGAGATTTCCAACCCATGATGTGTTTAGCACCTTCTGTCAATACTCCCTTGAATCCCAATTTATTTACATAGGATGCAATTTCATCGTTGTAGATGAACTCTGTGTTTCTGAACACAGTCGGTTTTTGACCGAATAGTTCGTAAATCAATTGGTCGTGTTGTTTCACTTGGCGTTGAAATTCTTCTACATCAATTAAAGAAGCCAATGAGTGGTCGTAGGTTTCTGACAAGAATTCAACACAGCCTGTGTCCACCAATTTCTTCAATGCGTCGATAAATTCAGGAACATATTGTTGCAGTTGTTCGATGGCAGTACCTGAGATTGAGAAAGCCACTTTGAATTTTTTGTTTGAGCTTTCAATCATTTCTTGCAACAATTCAGTTGCAGGAAGGTATGAATGTTGGGCAATGCGTGTAATGATTTCGTCGTTTGTGAAATCATCATAGTAATAGTGGTCGTTACCTATATCAAAAAAGCGGTAGCGTTTTAATCTAAATGGTTGGTGTATTTGAAAATACAAGCAAATAGCACTCATATCTGTAATTTTTATTTGTTTAACAATTTATTGTAAATATCTATAACTTTCTTTCCGGCTTTCTTCCATTGGATGCCGTCGATTTCTTTAAGTCCCTCTTCGCGCAATTGGTTGTACATTGCAGGATAGGTGATGATTGAATATATGGCGTTTGCCATAGCGTCTATATCCCAGAAATCGGTCTTGATTACGTTGTTCAAGATTTCAGCGCAACCGGACTGTTTGGATATTATAGAAGGTACGCCCATTTGCATGGCTTCCAACGGAGAGATACCAAACGGTTCAGAAACTGAAGGCATGATATACACGTCGGATGCTTTGAGCATTTCGTAAACTTGTTTTCCTTTTTGGAATCCAGGAAAGTGGAAACGGTCGGAGATGTCTTTTTGAGCCGCCAATTTAATCATCTTTTCCATCATATCACCGCTACCAGCCATGACGAAGCGGACGTTGTGCACTTTTTCAAGCACTTTGGCTGCTGCTTCAACAAAATATTCAGGACCTTTTTGCATAGTGATACGACCAAGGAAAGTGACCACTTTTTCTTTCATTTTCGGAACTTCCAAATTCTTTAATTCATCGCTGAGTGGTTCCACTGCATTGTGAACGGTTGTCACTTTAGCAGGGTCGATGCCGTATTTCTCAATGACAGTCTTGCGTGTCAGGTTGCTCACGGTGATGATGTGGTCTGCATTGAGCATACCGTCTCTTTCAATGTTGAACACAGTAGGGTTCACGTTACCGCGAGAACGGTCAAAGTCTGTGGCATGTACGTGGATGACCAACGGTTTGCCTGTTACTTGTTTTGCATGGATTCCGGCAGGGTAGGTCAACCAGTCGTGAGAGTGGATAATGTCAAAATCAATGGTACGGGCGATAACACCTGCCACGATTGAATAATTATTGATTTCTTCCAATAGGTTTGTCGGATATTTCCCCGAGAATTCCAAACAACCTAAATCGTTAACATTCATGTAGTTGAAATCTGCATAAATGTTTGAGCGCAAGTCGAAATACAATTGTGGATCCATCACATTTCCAATGCGAGACTGAACATAATCCCATTCGGTATTACGCCAAGCGATAGGAGTGTTACCGGCTCCGATGATATTTGCAAAACTTTTATCTTCATCTCCGTGCGGTTTTGGTATCACGAAAGTGATATCCATATTCCCATTTTCAGCCATGCCTTTTGTAAGACCATAGCTGGCTGTTCCCAAACCGCCGAGAATATGAGGTGGAAATTCCCACCCAAACATTAGAGCTTTCATATTAGAAAGGTTTATCTTTTACTGTTAAACTTCAAAACTATTTAATACATTTATGGCACGAAGTACTTCACCGATGTTAGGAGCGTAGCTGATTGCACCGTGTCCGTTGTAAGGAGGGTTGCCATCGTAAAGTTCAGACAATGAGCCTATGCATTCTCTGTTCAAGTCGTCTTCGTAGCCGATAAGCATACGGCGAAGGAATGCCACACCACTCATGCCGAATACTTTCAAATAAGCATCGGTATAGAATCCAGACAACCAAGGACGAGTTGGTCCGTTGAAGTAGGAATTGATGCGTTCTTCAGCGTTGCCGACGAAGAATGGGTTATAACCGTAGCTCTTAGGGCTCAATGTACGGATGCCGTTTGGTGTAAGCAACTCGCGGGTAACCATATCCAAGATGCGCTTGCGTTGTCCTCTGTCAAGCGGAGAGAAGTCGCAACCAGCAGCGATAAGCATGTTTGGACGAACACTCAAATCGTTGTAGTTACCATCTACGTAGTCGTAAAGATAGCCGTAGTCGTTAAGGAATGTTTTAATGAAGGCATCTTTCAACTTAGCGGCTGTCGCTTTCCATACTTCGTAGTTCTTAGGCTTTTGTTCTGATTCTTCGAACAAAGTGACACCGAACATCAATGCATTGTACCAAAGTGCGTTGAATTCAAGCACGAAACCGGTACGCGGAAGTAATGGTTTGCCGTCCATTCTGGTGACATCCATCCATGTTACAGGTCTTTCAGTTCCGTTGGTTGAAAGAAGTCCTTCTTCGTTGATGTATAAGTTCTCTTGTTTCCCTTCAAGAACGAAGTCAATTAATTTTTCAATGTTTTTGCCATATTTTGCAATGGTATCGTTAGCGCCGTTGAATTTGAAATATTGCAACAAGCACCACAATGCCCACAAAGAAGTGTCTGGTAAATCAATATTCTTAATGGTTTTATCAGGTTTTCCTGTCTTCATGTATTTGTCGTAGGCTTCAAGGGCTGTGCCCATGATTTTTTCGTAGTCTTCGCGGTGGTTGATGGCCAAAGTTGTTCCCGGTAATGAAATGAACATTTCGCGAGCCAAAATCTTGAACCAAGGGTAACCAGCCAAGATATAGTTTTTCTTGCCGTCCTTCAAGTAGCATTGTTTTGCTGAGTTCTTCAAGCAGTTGAAGAAACTTGTACGGCTTGTACGTTCTTTGATTTCCTTTTCAAACATTGAATTCAATGAACGTGATTTGTTAGGCTCAGTTCCGGCAGAGAAGATGATGCTTTCGCCTTTTTTGATTGGAATACGGAAATATCCAGGTACCCAAAGGTCTTCGCTGAAGTTTTCTGCACGAGCCATATCCTTGATGTATTCAATGCCTTTGTACCAATGCGGTTCGTAAACGAATTCCGGTTGGTGGTTGAATTGCATGTATAGGCGGGGATAGCCTGGGTAAAGGCAGAATGAAACGCCTTTGTCTGTTTCTTCGTATGAAGTGTCCAACTGGTCGTTTTCAGTACATAGACTGTTTGCATTACGGAATGCAAGGAACGGTTGGAATTGCAATGTGGTCTCAGAGTGGGCTTCAAGCAATGTGTAGCGAATTAAAATCTTGTTTTCGTGAGAAACGAAAATCTTTTCTTTTGAAAGCACTACGCCGCCTACACGGTAAATTGATTTTGGTACAATGTCGCAATTGAATTCGCGTAGATATTTGTGACCGTTAGGGCTATAAACACCGCCTTTGTAACGGTGAATGCCCAAGTTGAATGGAGCACCGTGCTGAATCACTGTTTCATCCAAAGACGAAAGCAATACGTGGTTTTCATCGTCCATTTCCTTAATAGGTATGACTAAAAGTCCGTGTTGTTTTCTGGTGTTGCAACCTGTGATAGTTGTACAGTGATAAGCTCCGGCTTTATTAGTTCGGAGAATTTCTTTTGGAAGAGATTGATCCAAATTAATCAGCAAATTTTTATCAAATTTGAGGTAACTCATAGGATTGATATATTTTGGAGTTCTTTATTATTATATTATTATTGTTGTTATTTCAATTAAGGTTAAAAATACGTTACGAATATACGAATAATTACATCAAGAAAAAAGCAAAATGCTGTAAAACATAAATTAACATAATAAAATTATTATTTAACACGAAAAAAGTCTGTAAAAGCAACTTTTTAGGTGCTGTTTCAGACTTATTCTCTAAATATTAAGCTCGGATCTGATGGAGTCGATAAAGTCCCAAAATCCGCTTTCCAATGATTGGAAAATGGTCCTTTTTTCAGGGGGCTTGACTGGGGTGAATGCCTTGAGTCCTGCCTGGTGACAATTGATTTCAATTTTGGCAGGCATCATCACTGTTTCACCGTCCAGATGCATGATCCCTTCCTTTTCCCTGTCAATGGTCAATGATGGGGTGCGGAACGAAATGATGTTGGTGTCCTGGTCTATATGTTTGGAGAATAAAAGCAGTCCGAGTATGGCTGTGTCTAATGGTGTGATAGGGAGTATTACCGTCACATCAATTTTTCCGTCGTGCATCGTAGCTTGTGGGGCGATGTAGGCGTTGTTGCCATATTGCGATGCGTTGCCGCACGCAATGATAAAAGCCTTTTGCGTAATCACACCTTCGGCTGTCGTAATCTTGTAGGATTGAGAACGATAGTGAAGATATTCGGTAATTGTACTTTTAAAGTAATTCAGCGGTCCGCGTTTTCCGCTTTTTGCGAAACTGGCGCTGACTTGTGCGTCAAAACCTACTCCGCAAGTGCAGAAAAAAGGATAGTCGTTGGCTGTGCAATAGTCGAGGTCGTCAATGTGGTTTTCATTGATGATTTCAATTGCTTTTTCTATGTTCATGGGAATGCCCAAATGGCGTGCCAGTCCGTTCCCCGAACCGTTAGGAACGATGGCAAGTGCTGTGTCCGTATCGCGTAGGACGGAGGCGACCTCGTTGACAGTGCCGTCGCCACCTACGGCAATAACGCCATAATAGCCTTTTTCGGCCGCTTCCTTAGATAGCAGTGAAGCATGATTGGCACGTTGTGTGAAACGGATGTCGATATCAAACAGATTGTTGTCTAATTTATTGCTTAACAATTCCGGAATGTATTGTTTGGAATCGTTGCCTGATATCGGGTTGATGAGTGCTAATATTTTCTTTTTGCTATCCATTATTACAAAGATAACAATAAAAAATAAAACAAAAACTGATTTGCCATTTTGTTATAAAATTTTTACATCCTTAAAATTAGTAATAAATATTACATTAACAATGCTTAAAAAACAGGTGGATATTCTTTGTTTTCGCGAATAAATTAGT
>JAHHQT010000096.1 GCA_020026215.1 Muribaculaceae bacterium | reverse complement strand
TCCGCCGTTGACGTCTTAATACAAATCATAGATCACCTTGTTTTTCTCCACAGTCGTGACCAGCAAATCCTCATAATTGCGACGAGTCAATTTGTGAATTTCAAGCACAGTCCAATCGTCAAATTCTGAATTTGAAATCTTATATTTTAAGTCTCTGGAAATTTGCTTTACAGGAATTTCGGTCACGGTAACAGCCCAACCATTCTTATTGAACCATGCCTCAGACTTGATTTTTTTATCCTTGAATTTAATGATTTGGTAATCCCCATGCAACACGTTGCTTTGGATTTTTGCGGTCGGATAGATTTTATAGAATAAATCCGTAGAATCGAATTCCATGTGATTCTGTTCCGAAGAACAACTGACAAAAACCAAAAACAATGCGCTGTAAATGTAGAAGAATATGTTTTTAAGATTCTGCATTGAATTTTTCTTACATTTATTTTGACAATGCAAATATAAGTAAAAATTTGTTTTATTTTTACTTTTTAAACAATTAAATGAAATTTTCCCGAATTTTTTAACAGTGGTTAACTGCGCTTTACCAACTAATACCAATCGACACCATTGTTGCGGCTACTGCGTTTGTCGTATTTCAAGTCACGCAACATGGCTGACTTCACAGCAATATGGAAGTTGTAGGATTTATACGGACCGACTGGAACGAAACTTGCACTCATGGAGAAACAGTGCAAATCACGCGAAATGGTACAGTTCATATATGCCAGTTTCTTGGCGTTGAAGTCATAGCTGGCAGAGAAGTTGAAGTTCCAGTTACGGGTAGGCTGAACACGGCCGTTAAAGCTCAAATTCTGAGTCCACTTGCCTTTATAGTCCAATTTCTTATAATCGAATTCACCGTATGCATAGTTGACAGAATAGTTTATCGTCAAACTCCATGGGAATTTCCACTTCACATAGCCGTCGCTGTCCAAATCGTAGCCCGAAGATTTTTCCTTTTCTTCTTTTTCCTGACCCGCCATGTCGTAGTCCTCTATACTGTCGATACCGTCATCTTTCTTCGTTGACGACTTGTCGTCCTCTTTCTTCTTGCGCTTGAACGTGTTGTTGTTGAACGTATAGCTGAACGATGTACCTGTACTTGACAATTTCACCCAACCCTTTCCGGCTTTCCAACGCGGAATATTCACACGTACAGGACTGCCCGATTCTGAAAGTTGATAGGTATAAGGGTCCCAAGTAGCCGACAAGTTAAGGTTGAAATTCTTAATCAATCGCAACGAAATGGAAGTATTCAAGTTACTCCAGCGCATAGAGTCGGCGGCAAAGTTATAAGACTGACTGATAGTGAAGTTTTCAATCAAGGAAATCTTCTTCATACCCGTAGAGTCCTGATCACTCTTCACCTTCATTTCCAAATTGTTCGAAATAGACACGTTCACCATACCCGTCTTACCCTGACCGACAGAACCGAAGATACCATGCGAGAAATAGTTGTATTTGCGAGTTTGAGGCAAACCGTTTCTATCCACGAAGTCATAAGAACCATAATACCCCCAGAAAGGTTTCGAGAAGTCAGGCGATGCACTGAACGAAACAGAAGGACTCATCACGTGACGAATCATCTGCACCTTGTCGCCCAAGAATTTGGCAGGCTTAAAGAAACCGTAGATTTTGGTGTCCAATGTCAACGATGCGTTGAAGTCAAAAATATTGTAGAAGCCGTAGGTTGTATCCATCACTTCGACTGAAGCCGCAGGATTCCATGCCTTGTGCACCTTGCTGGTGTACATACGGTCGTTCATACGAATGCTTGGAGAAACATTGATATATTTGAACACGTTGAAGGTCGCCGATACCGGCACAGTGTGGCGCATACCGTTGCTCCAATCCTTAATCAGACTCTTCTTGAAAAATTCGTTTTGTTTGGCAGTCAAGTTGTTCTGGAAACTACCGGTGTAGGACAAACGAATTTTTTCATACCATTTTTCACTGCCCACCGCACGTTTGCGCTTGAATGGCTGAACTTGCGACAAGGAAAGCGTGAAGTTCGGGAACGAAACGGACAGCGTTGAGTCTTGCGTACGTTGCGAAATGGAGGCGGTTGTTGACATCTGGAACTTAGAGCTGAAGCGATAGGACAAGTTCACCGTACTGTTCTTGGTATTTTCCGTAAACGACTGGTCATAGTAGCTGTTCAAGTCATTTCTTGAATAACCGCTAGTAGAGAAGTTGACACTTGCAGAGAATGTCATGTTCGGATTGGCCTTAGAGTCCTGAGAGTGAGTCCATCCCAAATGGAAGTTCTTCTGCTTCATATAGTCAGGAGAACCCTTGTCACCCGTAATGGTAGTCAAGAAACTCATGTCGAAATTACCCGAAAATTTATAACGCTTGCGGTAAGTGGAACGTGCAGAAAGTCCCCACGAACCTTTGGTATAAATTTCACCGGTCAAAGCCAAATCCACATAGTCATTTATCGCGAAATAGTAACCACCGTCACGCAAATAGAAACCCTTGCTGTAATCGTCACCGAACGACGGAACAATCACACCCGAAGAATATTTTGAAGAGAACGGGAAGAAACCAAACGGCACAGCCAATGGCAATGGCACATCACAAAGCACCATATAGGCAGGACCTGTAACGATATTCTTCTTCGGTTTAACCTTAGCTTTTGTCAATTGGAAATAGAAGTGAGGGTGTTCGTGGTCATCGCAAGTCGTGTAACGTCCACTTTCCAAGAAATAGGTGTCATCCTCCATTTTCTTGGTACGTCCACCGGTCAAATAGCCTTCGCCCTGCTGTGTCACCACATCAGTAATATAACCGCGACCGGACTTGAAATTGTAGCGCATGGTCTTTGCCTCATATTCACCGCTCTTGTCGTTGAATACAGGAGAACCAACCACCTCACCCGTAGAATCGGGACGACCTACAGCGTGCACCACGTTTTCCTTCATGTTCATATTGATTTCATCCGCCTTAATGTCAATATCCCCATATTTTACGGCACTTGCACCATACATATTTGCGGAATTTTCGCCCCTCATGACCAATGAGTCTTTTGCCTCAAAATCAACGAAATTGTCCAAATCCACTTTTTGGCGGACAATCTTCGAACGATTCTGTTTCAACGAGTCAATGGCATAGTCATTGTCAGCCGATTTTGAACCGATCGACAATTTCAACGAATCGGCAGCCAACACCTTTGGAGTGTCAACCACTACGGCATCGCGCGAGAACAAGCCGTTATCGGTAACGGAATCATTTGCAACAATATCGTTGATAGAATCTTTAATCGCCTCCATCGTGCCCACGAACAAACTGTCGTTGACCGCCATAGAATCGGCTTTGAGACTGCGAAGAGAAGGACGGAATTTGCGGGAATGAAGTTTTCGGCGTTGAGACATGACATTACGAATCGAGTCAATTCTTGTCCTCGATTGCAATAAGAAATCTGTCGCCGTAGTATCAGCAACAGTATCTTGTGTGTCTTGATTTTCAGCGACTTTCCCTCTGTTCGGCACCTGCTCTGCAAACACGACCGATGTCAAAAGTAAAGCCAAAATGAAAAGTATATGTGATCGCTTCAAACTTTACTAATCGCAAATTTTATGCAAAATTACACATTCACGCCAAACTTTTACTATGATTCATTGAATATTTAACATTTTTAGGGGAATTGCACTATTTTTCAATATCAGCGAAACATTTCGTGCATTTCCTCGAATCGTTTCAACTGCACTTCGCCGAAACGTGCCATGCCACGGCGCACATCATCCACCGTTTTTTCCCGATCGGGACTTGATTTAGAAAAGAAATTATCGGCATAGCAGATGATTTTTTCCTCCACGGAAACAGGTAGCAAATCGACATGAGGCAACAGCAGGTTCTGTGCGATAATCTCCTCTTTGGTCAAGCCTGCCCCTGTGTGGCGTTCACACACCAGCGCATGACGGTCAAGCCCTTCCCTGCGAAGCATCTCCCCACCGATAATACCATGTTGAAGATAAGGTTTCGTACCGTTGCAGAGAATGGACGGTGCATGAGTTTCGAGGATGCCGATATCGTGCAGCAAAGCCGCTTCACGGACAAACTCCACATCCACCTCACCTTTATATCTTTCGGCAATTTCACACGACAAGTCTGCCACCTGGTTACTGTGTTTCCACAACAAACGAAACAAGTCGCTGTGCTCGTCGTAGTACTTCAACATTATTTTCTTTGCATCAATCATCTTGCACCATATATTAAAACATGGGTGTCGAACGCATGAAACGCACGACACCCAATCTATACTGTAAATAAGTTATATTATTCAATTACGATAGTGTTCCAATTGTGAACATCTTCCAATTCACCCAATTGAATGCCACGCAATGTGTTGTAAAGTTTTGTACAAACAGGACCCGGTTTGCCGTCTTTTGAAATGACATAAGAACAGTTCTTTTCAGGGTCGTCAATGCGTTCGATAGGGCTGATTACTGCAGCTGTACCGCAAGCACCCGCTTCTTCCAATGTTGCCAATTCTTCTTCCGGGACAGGACGGCGTTCCACTTTCAAGCCAAGGTCTTCTGCCAATTGGATAAGACTCTTGTTGGTGATAGAAGGAAGGATTGAAGATGACAATGGAGTGATGTAAGTATTGTTCTTGATTCCGAAGAAATTGGCAGCACCACATTCATCCATGTATTTCTTTTCTTTGGCGTCCAAATAGAATTCTGCGCTATAGCCTGCAGCGTGAGCTTCGCAACTTGCGCGCAATGAAGCGGCATAGTTACCACCCACTTTGAATGTACCTGTTCCAAGAGGAGCGGCACGGTCGTATTTACGAGTAATAACGTATGGAGTTGTCTTTGTAAATCCGCCTTTGAAGTAAGGGCCTACAGGACTTACGAAAATGACAAACAAATATTCTTTTGCAGGTTTCACGCCCACTTGAGCCGTGATACCGACTTGTAGAGGACGTATATAAAGAGATGCACCGCTTTCATAAGGTGGGATGAAACGTTCGTTCAAACGAACTACCATTTTCACCATTTCCTCGAATTTTTCTTGAGGGATAGCAGGCATCATAATACCTTCAGCTGATTGAGCAATACGTTTTGCATTTTCATCCATTCTGAAAACGCGAACCTTGCCGTCTTTTCCGCGAAAGGCTTTCATACCTTCAAATGCTTCTTGACCATAGTGCAAGCAAGTTGCTGCCATGTGCATAGGAATTAATTCAGAAGAAGTTGTTTCAATTTCTCCCCATTCTCCGTTTTTATAATAACAACGGACATTGTAATCTGTCGGGATATAGCCAAATGACAAGTTAGCCCAATCAATATTTAATGCTTCTTTCATAATTAAAGGTGTTACTTTCTGCAAACTTAAACATTTTTTTTGGCATTAGCACGGATTTTCTCAAATAAAACTCCCTAAAAATCGAAATAATCTGCGTTTCAAATGGCAAGCAGGTATTTAGGAATTTTAAGTGAAATTTTAGCCACAATTAAATTTTTTATCCGTCTATATTTTTTATCTTTACAAAAAATAAAAACACACTGATATAATGGAATCAATAAGACAACTATTTCGAATCGGACAAGGCCCGTCAAGCAGTCACACGATGGGTCCGATGCGCGCTGCTCAGATATTTCTTAAGAGGATAGCCGAAAAGCCCGTAAAGAACGCCACTGTGATTCTCTACGGAAGTCTTGCTGCCACAGGGAAAGGCCACATGACCGACAAGGCAATCATGGAAGTATTCAAGGAAGCCGAAATACCTGTCGAAATTGAATGGCAACCGAAAGTCTTTCTTCCGTTCCACCCGAACGGATTGACTTTCAAGGCACAGGATGCCGAAGGCAACGAACTGGACAACTGGACGGTCTATAGTATCGGTGGCGGCACTCTTGCCAACGAAGAATTCAACGAACTGAAGACAGCAAGCGTTTACGATAAAAGCACCATCGATGAAATTCTGGAATGGTGCAACGACACAGGATTCTCATTTTGGGAATATGTGGAACAATGCGAAGGACCGAGCATCAAGGACTTTTTGGCTGAAGTCTGGGAAGTGATGCAGGATGCCGTGAAACGCGGTTTGAACACCGAAGGCATCATGCCCGGAGGTTTGGGATTGCCTCGCAAGGCGTTGAACTATTACGTGCGTTCCTCTCCTATGAGTGGCAGTATGCGCAGTCGCGGGCTGATTTACGCCTATGCGCTTGCCGTAGCCGAAGAAAATGCCTGTGGCGGTAAGATTGTCACAGCCCCGACGTGCGGTTCCTGCGGTGTCTTGCCTGCCGTATTGTATCACTTGAAAACCTCACACGGAGTGAGCGACGAACGCATTATCCGCGCTTTGGAAACAGCAGGACTGTTCGGCAACGTAGTGCGCACGAATGCTTCCGTTTCGGGAGCAGAAGTGGGATGTCAGGGTGAAATCGGCGTAGCGTGTGCCATGGCGGCAGCAGCAGCTTGCCAACTATTCGGCGGTACGGTTTCACAGATTGAATATGCCGCAGAAATGGGCTTGGAACACCACTTGGGCTTGACTTGCGACCCGGTTTGCGGATTGGTGCAAATTCCTTGTATTGAGCGTAATGCCTTTGCGGCAGCCCGTGCATTCGATGCCAACTCCTATGCGAACTACACCGACGGTCATCACCGCGTTTCGTTCGACCAGGTAGTGGAAGTGATGAAACGTACAGGACACGACCTTCCAAGCCTTTACAAGGAAACTTCGGAAGGCGGTTTGGCGGCAAAACTCACCCGACGACATAATTTTTAATGTTCAAAACATACAGAATACAGGCTTGCCTTTTTAGGGCAAGCCTGTATTTTACTTTTGCATTGTTAACGAGTATTGATTAACTTTGCAAATAAATTTATTTTTTGATGGAAACTGCGCTATATTTAATTCCGGTCATGCTCAGCGATGAGCCTTTGGACAAAGTTCTACCCTCTTATAACATTGACATTATCAGAGGCATCAAACACTTCATCGTCGAGAATATCCGTTCAGCACGCCGTTTCTTGAAAAAATGCGATAAATCTATCGACATCGACACCCTGACTTTCTACACGCTCGACGAGCACACCCACCCCGAGGAAATGACGGACTATCTTGCCGCACTGGTTGACGGTCAGCCAATGGGCGTGATTTCGGA
>JAHHQT010000010.1 GCA_020026215.1 Muribaculaceae bacterium | reverse complement strand
AGATAAATATGCTTTGAAGAGCCCTGTTTATGTGGGAGATACTCAAAGTGATTGTGCAAGTACGCATAAGGCAGGATTGCCGTTTGTGTTTGCTTCCTACGGTTTCGGAACTTGTGAATCTCCGGATTTGTCGTTCGAATCGTTTGAAGACTTGACGGATTTTTTTATGAATTTGAAATGAAAACGTTGAATAAATTTCTACCGAAAGCGGAATTTGACTTGCGTATGGGAAAAATACGCAAAGCCATGGCCAAGAATAATCTTGACGCAGTAGTGTTGAGTACCAATGTCAGTTTGTACTATGCAACCGGGCATATTCTTGCCGGTTATGTGTATATTCCATTGAATGGCAAGACTTGGATTTTTGTTCGCCGTCCATTGGGTATCGAAACTGAAAATGTGGTTTATATCAAGAAACCAGAACAAATTCCTGCATTGCTTGAAGAACGTGGCATCGCTAAGGCTGAATCTATTTCTTATGAAATGGGCAGAGCTAATTATTTGGATGTGATGCGTTTGGGAAAGGTATTCGGTGTCGAAAAATATTCTGATTGTACCGCTTTGATGAACGAGGTGCGTTCAGTGAAAACTGAATGGGAAGTGAAGAAACTTCGTGAATCAGGGGTGAGACATGTGATGGCTTACCGTCGTTTTTCTGGCATCTATAAGGAAGGAATGACTGACAGCGAATATCAGATCGAATTGGAACGAATCCTCCGTTTGGACGGCTGTTTGGGACAATTCCGCATTGCAGGCGATTCAATGGAACTGTTCATGGGTAGCTTGCTTGCCGGTGACAATGCAGATACTCCTTCTCCTTATGATTTCGCTATGGGAGGAGAGGGAATGGACTCTTCTTTACCTGTGGGTTGTAATGGCTCAATTATCCATCCCGGAAATACCGTGATGGTTGATATGAACGGAAACTTTACGGGCTACATGACTGATATGACCAGAAGCTATTATGTGAATCGTCTTGACCCTCGTGCCAAGGAGGCTCACAAATTGTCAATTGCCATTCACAAGGCGCTGATTGATTTCATCAAACCGGGTGTGGGTGCAAAAGACGCTTATGACTTGGCATACAAGATGGTCGAAGAGGCTGGATTTGCCGACAACTTTATGGGACACACCCAAAAGGCAGGATTTGTCGGTCACGGTGTCGGTATCGAAGTCAATGAATGGCCGGTGCTTGCTCCTCGTAGCAAACAAGTTTTCGAAGCCGGCAACGTCATAGCCATTGAACCGAAATTTGTCATTCCTGGCGTAGGTGCAGTGGGTATTGAAAATACATATTTAGTAACTGAAAAAGGATTGGACAACTTGACTCCTTTGGAAGAAGAAATAGTTGAATTATAAACAATGAATTTAAAAGATAAGCTGAAGAATCCGATTTTCAAATTGGTCGGTGAAGTGGCAGATGAAGTGGCACAACCTTGTTACGTTGTTGGCGGTTATGTACGTGACCTTTTTCTTCATCGTCATTCCACAGATATTGACTTTGTGACTGTGGGCAGTGGCATTGGAATTGCACAGAAACTGGCTTCTCGTCTGGGTGACAGAACCTCGTTGGCTGTATATAGCAATTTCGGTACTGCACAGGTGAAACATCGCGGTTTGGAATTGGAATTTGTCGGCGCTCGTCGTGAATCTTACAATCGCAACAGTCGCAAGCCTATCGTTGAGGACGGTACGTTGGACGATGATCAAAAACGTCGCGACTTTACCATCAACGCTATGGCTATCAGTGTCAATTCCGAGAATTTCGGTGAACTGATTGACCCGTTTGACGGTATCAGCGATTTGGAAAAACGATTGATTCGCACGCCTTTGGACCCGGATATTACTTTCTCCGATGATCCATTGCGTATGATGAGAGCCATCCGTTTTGCTACCCAGCTTAATTTTGACATACTCCCTGAAACATTTGATGCGATAGCTCGAAATAAAGAACGTATTTCCATCATTTCACGTGAGCGAATCATTGATGAAATGTCGAAAATCGTACGTTCAAATCTGCCGTCACGCGGTTTCATCCTATTGGAACAATGCGGATTGTTGAAGATTATCTTCCCTGAAATGCAGGCATTGAAAGGGACAGAGGTCATTGACGGCAGGGGACACAAGGACAATTTCTACCACACATTGCAGGTCTTGGACAATGTGGCGAAAGTTAGTGATAACGAATGGTTGCGTTGGGCTGCCGTGTTCCATGATATTGCCAAACCTATTACCAAACGTTTCGACCCGCATTTAGGATGGACGTTCCACAACCATAATTTTGTCGGCAAGAAAATGATTCCGCCTATTTTCAAGCGTATGAAACTGCCGATGAACGAGAAAATGAAATATGTTCAGAAACTGGTGGAACTTCACATGCGCCCGATTGCGCTGGTGGAAGAAGAGGTGACAGACAGTGCAGTGCGCAGATTGCTGTTTGATGCAGGCGACGACATAGACGATTTGATGATGCTTTGTGAAGCGGACATCACTTCGAAGAACCCTGAGAAGGTGCGCCGTTATTTGGAAAACTTTGTCATAGTACGCAACAAACTGGTTGAGATTGAAGAAAAAGACAGAATCCGCAATTTTCAACCTCCGATGTCTGGTGAAGACATTATGAAAGAATTCAATTTGCCACCGTCAAGAGTGATTGGTGAAATAAAGGAAAGATTGAAGAATGCTATTTTGGATGGCGAAATCAACAATAATAGAGAGGAAGCATGGAATTTGATGATGAAAGTTGCCGCTGAAAAAGGTATCATCCATAATTCCGAAGAAAGCAAATAGGTGAGAGACAGACTCTCTTATATATAAGGTGTAAAAAATGGTCTAATCCTCTATTTTTTACAATTTTATGTAATTTTATTGCTGAATGCTATTCGGTAATTGAAAAAAAAGTGCGATATTTGCACTTGCATTTCAATTCGGGGCAAATCTGCACCCTTTAGATGCATTGGATTACGTATTTTTTATAATCAATTAAATAAATAAGAAAAAACAATACAACTATGACTAAAGCAGACATTGTTAATGAAATTTCTAAAACTACTGGAGTTGACAAGGCAGCAGTTTTGGAAACTGTCGAAAAATTTATGGAAGTTGTTAAAGATTCTCTTGCAAACGGCGAGAACGTATATCTTCGCGGCTTCGGTAGCTTTATCGTAAAAACTCGTTCTGAAAAAACAGCGAGAAATATATCAAAAGGAACTACTATCATTATTCCGGAACACAAAATTCCAGCATTCAAGCCGGCTAAAGTGTTCATGGAAGAAGTGAAATAATATAAAGAAAACTGAGATTTATTAATATAAAAATTTAACGACTATGCCAAGCGGAAAGAAAAGAAAAGGACACAAGATGTCTACTCACAAGCGCAAAAAAAGATTGAGAAAAAATCGTCATAAGAAGAACAAGTAGTCTTCATTAATTGATGATTTAGAAGTAATACACAAGAACAGGCAGATGCGCTTTGAGTACATCCGTTTGTTCTTGTGCCTTATTTATGAGTTAATGTTATTTTTTGGAAACAACCTTGATTGTAATTAGTTAAATGAAAAGTGAACTAATTGTAGATGTGCAACCCGACGAGATGTCGATAGCCTTACTCGAGGACGGACGACTAATGTCGTTACAGAAAGAGGCTCGCAACATCAAGTATGCAGTAGGTGACATCTATTTAGGTCGTGTAAAAAAGCTGATGCCGGGACTGAATGCGGTATTCGTTGACATCGGTTCTGAAAAAGACGCTTTTTTGCATTATTTAGACTTAGGTTCGCAGTTTTCAAGTTTCAACGCATTCGTTCAAGGTGCGATAAAGGATACTTCAAAAGTTCCTTCGCTTTCAAAATTTAAATGCCTACCGGATATTAGTAAGCAAGGTTCTGTTTCAGAAACGCTTACTGTTGGTCAAGAAATTGTTGTACAAGTATCCAAAGAACCGATATCAACCAAAGGACCGCGTCTAACTACAGAAATAACTTATACAGGACGCTTTTTAGTCTTGATACCTTTTTCAAACAAGATTTCAATCTCTCAGAAGATTAAATCCACTGAAGAAAAAATGCGGTTGCGCCAGTTGATTGAAAGCATAAAGCCCAAGAATTTTGGGGTAATAGTGCGCACATCTGCCGAAAACAAACGTGTTGCCGAATTGAACAATGAAATGGACACGTTGGTAAGATGCTGGGAAGATACGGTGGAAAAAATGCAAAAGAATGTTCTTTCTTCACTTTTGCATGAAGAGGAGAGCAGGGCAGTCGGTATTATCCGAGACATTTTCAGTCCTTCTTTTGAAAATGTATATGTGAATGACGCTGAGATATTCTCTCAAATTTACAACTACGTCAGCCTCATTGCTCCGGAAAGAAAAGAAATCGTACAACTCTATGCTAAGGACATTCCTATTTTTGATGAATACAATGTCACAAAACAAATCAAGTCTTCATTAGGAAAGACCGTTTCGTTTAAGTCGGGAGCATATATTATTATCGAGCATACCGAGGCTTTGCACGTGATTGATGTGAATTCAGGTAACCGTAATAAAAATGCCGACAATCAAGAAGAAAATGCATTAGATGTGAATCTACGTGCCGCCGACGAGATTGCTCGTCAATTGAGATTGCGAGACATGGGCGGTATCATTGTCATTGACTTCATTGATATGAATACAGCAGAACACCGTCTGAAACTTTACGAACACATGCGTGAAGTGATGGCAAACGACAGAGCACGTCACAATATTCTGCCTTTGAGCAAATTTGGATTGATGCAGATTACACGCCAGAGAGTACGCGCTGTTCTTGACATTGAAACAATGGAAACTTGTCCTTCTTGTTATGGCAAAGGTAAGGTACAGCCTTCCTTGCTGTTTACTGACAAACTCCACGAGAAGATTGACTATGTGGTGAATAATTTGGACATTAAAGAATTTACAATGTATGTTCACCCTTATGTCGATGCTTACATCAAAAAAGGATTGCTCAATTCGCTGTATAGAAAATGGAGATCCGAATTTGGTAGGAAATTTAAAATCGTACCTAATCAGGCGTTGGCTTATTTGGAATATCGCATTTTTGACCGGGAAAGAAAGGAAATTGACGTAAAAGAAGACAAAGACTTGGACGTCAGCTCGGTTGAAAAACAGGTTAGTAAGTCGAACCGAAGTAACAAAGACGAAAATTGACACTATCGTTTTAGAACGATAACTATAATGAAACAGGCAATAAATTTCGAGATTTATTGCCTGTTTTGCTTTGTTTAAATAATGGTGCTTACATAGAATCTCTTTCAATAACTACGGCGTGTTTCTGCAAGTAGTCGTTGAAGGTTTTTTTGTAGGTATCTGAGATTGGAATGCTTTGATTGCCGAAAAGGATTCTGTTGCGCTCGATGACCTGTATTTTAGATAATTGCACGATGAACGAACGATGTACGCGGATAAAGCGGTTTGCAGGCAGCGATTGTTCGATAGTCTTCATGTTCATAAGCGACAATACACTCTTGTCGGTATCTTCAAAGTGAATTTTGATATAGTCCTTCAAGCCTTCAATATAGGTAATCTTCGAAGTGTCGATTTGGATGAGTTTATACTCACTTTTAACGATAATGAAGTCGTTGTTTTCCGATGAGTTTTGATTGCCTAATTCTGCCTTTAAACGCAGTTGTGCGAGTTGCATAGCCTTATTGGTTGCCGATAAAAATTCGGTATAGTTGACTGGCTTCAATAAATAGTCCAGTGCGTTGAGTTTGTAGCTGTCCAAAGCGTACTTTTCAAAGGCCGTGACAAAGATAATCTTGCAATTCTCAGGAATGATTTTTGCAAGTTCCAGTCCGTTCAATTCTGACATCTGAATATCCAGGAAAACCAAGTCCAATTTATTATTTACAATGGTATGAATCGCTTCCGATGCCGATGAAAAAGAATTGACCAGATTCAAATAAGGTGTTTTGCGTACAAAAGAGCAAATCAGTTCTCTTGCTAAAGGTTCATCATCAATGACTGCACAATTTAGTGTAATATCCATAATGTAAATAATTTAGTTTTTTAGATTGATTGATAAGTCAGCTACATAGGTGTCGTTCTCCACATGGGCTGAAAAAGTATGACGGTTTTCGTATAGAAGTGACAATTGGCGTTTCAAGTTGGTCAGTCCAATGCCTGAACCGCTTTTGTCATTTTCTTTCTTTGGAAAATAGCTATTTTCCGTATGACAGTTGACAGTGCTCCCGTTTAAGGAAATGTCAATGGAAATGTTCGAAGGTTGAGTGCTGTTCACTCCGTGTTTGAACGCATTCTCAATCATGCTCATAAATAACAAAGGCGCAACTTTTAGATTGTTTGTCGGACCTGAATATATTTTTACTTTCAATGTGTTGTTCTCGTTTAAACGCAGTTTCATCAAATTGATGTAATTTTCCGTGAATTTCAGTTCTTTCTCCAGCAATACTTCCGTGACGTTGTTTTCATATAGCGTATAACGTAGCATCTTGCTTAATTGGTGGATGGATTCCTGTGCCTTTTGAGGGGAAAGTTCAACAAGTGCGTAAATGTTGTTGAGTGTATTGAACAAGAAATGCGGATTCAGTTGGTATTTCAGATTTTGTAATTCAATCTCCTTTTTCTCCAGATTGATGGCTTCGTTGAGCTTTTCAATTTTAGACCAACGAATACCCATTTTGATGGCAATACTCAACCCTATTGCCAAAATCAACATGGCGAAATCACGGCTAAGAAAACCAAGAATTGTACCTATTTTGGAAATTGTGTCCGGAAAATATGGTCGCTTGAAATCCAAATTTGGGTAGATATATTCTTTAATCGAAGAATGAGCAAAATAGAGCAGGATAACCATCGCAATGGCAAGCAATAGGGCATAGGTGATGAATTGCAGAACTTTCTTCTTGAAGAGAAATTGTTCGATGAGTACAAAATAGGATATATAGAACGTAATAATGTAGAAAAGAACGTGAGTGTAAGTGACAATCGGAACACGTCGATAGCCCGAAAATGAAAAAATCACTTCCGGCAATACGAAGGTAAATATAATGAGAATTATATGTACAAATAAATACGAAAGTGACCGGTTGTTGTTTTTCTGAGTGGTTTCGTTCATAAGTTTTACAGATTGTGTACCGAGCAAAGTTACTAAATGAATTGTTAATTGCAAGAATATATGGAATTAATTCTTGTAAAATAAAAAAGGACTTGCAATAACATTGCAAGTCCTTCATATTCTGAGGGAAATGGAATTTTATTCCATCATGTTTCTGTAACGGATTCTGTGAGGTTCTACATCACCCATACGCGCTTTCTTGTTTTCTTCATATTCTGTGTAAGAACCTTCAAAATAGAATACTTGGCTGTCGCCTTCGAAAGCAAGAATGTGAGTACAGATGCGGTCCAAGAACCAACGGTCGTGGGAAACGACCACTGCACAACCTGCGAAATTTTCCAAACCTTCTTCCAATGCACGAAGCGTATTAACGTCAATATCATTGGTAGGTTCGTCGAGTAGCAATACGTTGCCTTCTTCCTTCAACGCCATTGCCAAATGCAGACGGTTCCTTTCACCACCGGAAAGGAGCCCCAATTTCTTTTCTTGGTCAGCACCGGTGAAATTGAATTTAGAAAGGTAAGCGCGAGCGTTGACATCGCGTCCGCCCATACGGAACAAGTCGTTACCGCCTGAAATGATTTGGTAAACGGTCTTTTCCGGGTCCATATCTTTGTGAGTTTGGTCAACGTAGGCAATCTTTACTGTTTCTCCAACTTCAAAGTTGCCCTTGTCTGCTTGCTCCAATCCCATAATCAATTTGAATAGGGTAGTTTTACCTGCGCCGTTAGGACCGATAACACCGACAATGCCGTTAGGTGGCAACATGAAGTTCAAGTCGTTGAACAACAATTTATCGCCAAAAGCCTTAGCCACGTGTTGAGCTTCGATAACTTTATTACCCAAACGAGGTCCGTTAGGGATGAAGATTTCCAATTTCTCTTCACGTTGTTTTTGGTCTTCGTTCAACAAGCGGTCGTAGCTTGCCAAACGTGCCTTACCTTTAGCCTGACGGGCTTTAGGAGCCATGTGAATCCATTCCAACTCACGTTCCAATGTCTTGCAGCGCTTGCTGGCTTGTTTTTCTTCCATAGCCATACGTTTGGTCTTTTGGTCCAACCATGAACTATAGTTCCCTTTCCATGGAATACCTTCGCCACGGTCCAATTCCAAAATCCAGCCTGCCACGTGATCCAAGAAATAACGGTCGTGGGTGATGGCAATAACAGTACCTTTATATTGTTGCAAGTGTTGTTCCAACCAGTCGATAGACTCAGCGTCCAAGTGGTTGGTCGGCTCATCAAGCAATAGAATGTCAGGATTTTGAAGCAACAAACGACAAAGTGCCACACGACGGCGTTCTCCACCGGAAAGCGTTGCCACGTTTTGGTCTTCAGGAGGACAACGCAAAGCATCCATTGCCTTATCCAATTTATTGTCCAAGTTCCATGCATCGACAGCATCCAACTTGTCTTGCAATTCAGCCTGACGGTTGATGAGTTTGTCCATCTTATCCGGGTCTTCCAATACATCCGGGTCGCCGAATGCTGCATTGACTTGGTCAAATTCTGCCAGCAAATCCAATGTTGGTTGCACACCTTCCATCACGATTTCCTTTACGGTCTTGTTTGGGTCAAGTTTTGGTTCTTGTTCCAAATAGCCTACCGAGTAACCTGATGAGAAAACCACTTCGCCTTGATATTGTTTGTCCAAGCCTGCGATGATTTTCAACAAGGTCGATTTTCCAGAGCCGTTCAAACCGATGATACCGATTTTTGCTCCGTAGAAAAATGAAAGGTAAATGTCTTTAAGAACTTGTTTTTGTGGCGGGTAAATTTTGCTTACACCCACCATCGAAAATATCACTTTCTTATCGTCAGCCATACTTATTTTGATTGGTTGATTAATAAAATAATATTGTTATCGTTTTTGAGGTTTGTTTTGTTTGAATTTGTAGTCGCAATATACTTTACCGCGTGCAATGTTATTCAATTTGTTGCGGATAAGTTGTTTGCGTATAGGAGCCACACGGTCCACATAAAGAATGCCGTCCAAGTGGTCGCATTCGTGTTGGATAATACGTGCCAAGAAACCTTCAAACACTTGCTCGTGTTCCTTGAAGTCCTTGTCTAACCAGTTTACGCGTACTTTTTCAATACGGGTAACAGGTTCGTGCAAACCTGGAACGCTCAAACAGCCTTCTTCGCGAGTGCATTTTTCTCCGTCTTCCAAAACATCAATTTCCGGATTGATGAGCGTAAGTTTCAAGCCTTCCAATTCGGGATATGTGTCTTTTAATACATCTGCATCAATAACCACCATTCTGATTCCAAGACCTACTTGTGGCGCTGCCAAACCGATACCGTCTGATTCGTACATGGTTTGGAACATGTCATCGATTAATTTGTTCAATTCCGGATAGTCCGGTGTTACATCTTCAGCCTCTTGGCGAAGGATAGGTTGACCGTAAAGATAAATTGGTAATATCATAAATTAGCCTGTAAACTTTGTAAATAATCGTTTAAAATAATTGTGGCGGAAATTTCATCGACAATGGCTTTGTCGCGACGTGCCATTTTTTTCATTCCTCCATCAAGCATTGCCTTGTGGGCTAGAACTGAAGTGAAGCGTTCGTCAAACATCTCAACCGGGATGTCAGGCAGAGCCTTTTTAAGTTGTCCCATGAACGGTCGGATGTATTTCATGCTTTCTGACGGAGTGTTGTCCATTTGTTTTGGGAGACCGACAATGATTTTTTCAACAGGTTCTTTGGCGGTATATTGCTTCAAGAAGTCTATCAAAGTGGCTGATTGTACAGTAGTCAAACCGTTGGCTACAATTTTTAGTGTATCTGTTACGGCAATACCGCAACGTTTTCGACCATAGTCAATTGAAAGTATTCGTCCCATAATGCAAAGATAGTCATTTTCTTGGGATGATTATATATGTTTTAACATGATTTGAGGAATGAATTACATCGGGTCAACGTCGTAGTTGATTAATGTGCGTTTCATTCGGGGATCCTGTAATGACTGCTCATAAACCGAACGGAGAATTTCCTTTACTTTGCTCATGGATGCAGTCGTTTCTACTTTGAGCATGATTTGCTGGATGTAGAACTGTTGTACTCGTGAAACGGACGGTGCTTGAGGCCCTAAGACACGTTTGCCGAAAATCTTTCTCAATAGCGATGCGAACAGCTCGGAAACTACGTGGATGTCCTGGCTGTCGCGGTGCTTGATGTAAATGTTGATGATGCGTGAGTAGGGCGGATAATTGAACATTTCACGGTCTTTCAACTCGGATTTGTAATAAGCCTGATAGTCATGTTTCACCACGAAATTGATAATCTTGTTGTCGGGTTGTGTGGTCTGAATCAATACCAGCCCTTGTTTGTTCTTACGGCCTGCACGACCTGCTACCTGTTCCATCATGTTAAATGCACGTTCGTGTGAGCGGAAGTCGGGGAAGTTAATCATGTTGTCGGCATTCAAGATACCCACAATGCTCACATCGGCAAAGTCCAGACCTTTGGTCACCATTTGTGTGCCGACCAAAATTTGTGTCTTGTGTTCGGAGAAATCTTCGATGATATGGTCATAGCCTGTCTTGCTACGAGTGGTGTCCAAGTCCATTCTGCTGATTTTGATATTCGGGAAATGGCTCTCTACATCATCTTCAATGCGTTCTGTGCCATAGCCGATGACCTCAATGGTCGGTTGCAGACACGCCGGGCATACAGTAGGTAGGGGAATGGTGTAGCCGCAGTAGTGGCAAACCAAACTGTTGCTGACTTTATGATAGGTCAAAGTTACATCGCAGTCACGGCATTTGGGGGTCCAGGCACATTCCTTGCATCGAATCATCGGGGAATATCCGCGACGGTTCTGGAATAGAATTGCCTGTTCTCCTCGGTTAATTGCCTTATGGCATTCTGTAATCAATTCCTGTGAGAAAACACCGTTCATCTTGCGCTTGTTGCGTGCCTTGGTGGTGTCAATTACGCGTACCTTCGGCATTTCAATTCCTTCGAAACGGGTAGAAAGTTCCACCAATCCAAAGTCGCCTTTTTGTGCCTTGAAATAGGTATTGATAGATGGCGTTGCCGAACCCAGCAATGTCTTGGCTCCATGCATACGTGCCAAAATCATTGCCGCATCACGGGCATTGTAGCGAGGTGCAGGATCTTGCTGTTTGTAGGAAGTTTCATGCTCTTCGTCCACGATTATTAGACCTAATTTTGAGAAAGGAAGGAAGATGGACGAACGTACACCAATGACGACACAAGGCTCGTTGGAGTTCAATAGCTTTTTCCAAATATCTACTCTCTCATTGTCTGAAAACTTGGAGTGATAGATGAGCAGTTTATCTCCAAATACCTTTTGTAAACGAGAGGTGAGTTGGGTGGTCAAAGCAATTTCAGGGACAAGATAAAGTGCTTGCATTCGGTTGTCCAAAGTGCTTTGAATGAGGTGTGTATATATTTCGGTCTTGCCACTGGAAGTGACTCCGTGTAACAAAACGATGTTTTGGCTTTTGAACTGTTCGACAATTTCAGAATGCGCCTTGTGCTGTGCTCCCGAAAGTTGTTTCAGCGGCTCTAAATTCAGATTCTGGCGGTCAAAACGGTTCTTCTCTTTCTTGACAAGTTTGAAGATGCCCTTATCCACCATCGCCTTGATGATGGGATTGGTTGTGTCTGCTTCTTTGTTGAGTTGTTCACGGCTCACTTCGCGAGGGGTGGCTTTCCCCATCCATAATGAAAGTTTAAGGAAGGTCAGGAAAGCAGTTTCCTGTTTGGAACCATTTCTGATTTTATGGAAAAGTTCCTGCAATCCTGCATGGTCGTTGTGAGCTACGTTCAGCTCTACCATGACTTCTGTTTTGGGAACATATTTATCTACTTTCTTTTCTGAGACATAGATGGCCTCTTTCTTCAAAAGAGAAGAAATAATCGACATGGTTGACTTGATTTTAGTCTCTTTCATCAACTCTGCCGGGGTAATCTTGTTTTTGAGGGCAATATAGTTGAAAATTTCGGCTTCAGATGGTGTCAGCGAATGGTCGGTGTCGGCAAATTCAAGATTTGGCATCACTTCCGTCTCACTTTCCACTTTCATTCCTGCCGGTACAGCTGCCTTATAGACGTCACCCAAAGAACAAAGATAATAGGATGAAATCCATTCCCAAAATTTCAGTTGAGGATGGCGCAAAATAGGGTAATCGTCAAGCACTTCGATGATAGGCTTTACTTCGTAACCCTCTGGTTTGATGTTGTGGATAGAGGCAATAATGCCCGTATATAGTTTTTTCAAACCGAACTGCACCAATACTCTGCAACCAATCTTTATTTCGTTTTCCATATTATCAGGTATGGAATAGGTGAATGTTCTGTAAAGAGGTAGCGGAATGATGATTTCAGCGAATTTCATTGTTTTGTCTCGGATTAAAATATTTGTAGCGAAATACTGAATAGTACTTCGCTACAAATATATATAGAATTCTTAAAAAATGCTATTAAATCAGCTTAGAATAAGTAGGTCAGAGCTACTTTCCAAGTCCTGTTTGAAGAGTGGAAATTATCCAATTTCACGGCTTTCATTGCTCCTGTTACGTCCACTGAATAGCAGAATGAAACTTGGTATTTGCGGAACAATTCTACACCTGCTCCTGCATCGACTCCGAATGAAACCGGTTTATAGTCGAAAGCTTCCAATTTGTTGTGAGCAGCAAGAATGGAAACACAAGGTCCTGCAAAAACGAAAGGAGCCAATTTGCGCTCAAAACCGTTCATGTTTGAATATTTGAAACGCAAGTGGATAGGAATATCAATATAGTGTAGATAAGAACGTTCGTCTCCGTAACCGTCGTCACTCCAAATTTTAAAGTCGCCCAAGTTCATGGATGCACCGCGTTGTGCGTATTGCAATCCCAAGTCAATGGCAAAGCCAATACCAGGGATGGTGTATTCACCGATGATTCCTGCAAAATAGCCCAATGATTTAGTTGATGTGAATTCTGTAGTGCGGAAATATTGCTGACTCCATTTCAAGTTGCTAATATCAGCACCAGCAGTCACACCCCAACGCATTTGAGCAGAAAGTGCAGTTGGAATTGACAGCATTATAGTTAGTAGTAAGCCTAAGAATAGTTTTTTCATCTTTTTATTATTCAAAATTTCCACAAAACTAATTATTTTTTACCGCACCTACAAAAAAAATCAGTGATTATGGTATCTCGTTGAATGAATTTACCATAATCACTGTAAGTTTTATAGATTCTTAATATTTAGAAAAGGTATGCTACTGCAATTGTCCAGTATTTGTTTTTACCTTCGATAGTCGGCATTTCTTCTGTTACTTTAAGTGTTTCCAATGCCTTTGTCATACCAAGACCATAGCTTGCACTAACTTGAACGTGAGAGAAAAGTTCAAGACCTGCACCAAAGTTCCAAGCGATGTCGCATTTCTTGTTTTTGAAGAATTCAGAGGCATCTTTTTTGCTGACCAAGAATGCAAAACTTGGACCTGTTGTGATGAACGGACGAACAATCTTGTTGACAGCAGGAATATTGATTTTCCATTTCAAGTTCAAAGGAATGTCAATATAGTCACGTGAGTCTGAATCTACTTCTTGATTAGAAGTATCTTTGATACCCATATCCACTGAACGGTGAACATACATAGCTGACAAGTCAAGACCTATTCCAACGATAGGAGCTGTGAATTCAATCATAGCACCACCTGTGAAACCTGCTCTGTTTGATGCACTCATTAGTTCTTGATTGAATTTCAAATCGTTTACTGCTACACCAGCTTTCAAACCAAACTTAAATTGTGCTGATGCAGGAACTGTTGCTGCAAGAGCAACTAACATTACAGTTAGTACACAAAAAATTTTTTTCATAATATCGTATTTTTGTTCAATAATTTTACAAACATAATTAAAAACTGAAGTATTCACAATATTTTGTACTTTAAAATTCAACCTTTTGACGAAAATATTGGATTTATTTGTCATTTCTCCGACAAATATATAAGTATAGGAGAATACTACGATTCCAAGAATGTATAAAAATGCTTTTTTGCTATTTTGTTGTGTGTCACAAGGGTGACTGAATTTGTGAAAAACGGCAGTGGCAGACGGTGAAAAATTAAATAAAAAAGTGGTTTGCGAATATTGTGCATCACACAAACAAGTTGTAACTTTGTGGAGTAAAATATAAGCGATGAATCCAAGTACAAAATATCGAGAAGAAATTCATTTGCATTGCAGACAATCCACTTGTCGCATGAATATTTTGTCCTTTGAAAATATAAATAAGCCGGTCCGCATTTAATATGTGGGAACGGCTTTTTTGTTAATGAGTTTTTATCAATTTAATAAGCTATATGAAAAATAAAAGTCTTGTTTCAATTACTGACTTTACTCAAAGTGAAATTGAGGAGTTGCTCGACGATATGCGCTATTTCGAAGCAAATCCTAATCGCCGTTTACTCGAAGGCAAGGTGGTTGCTACTTTGTTCTTTGAACCGTCAACTCGTACACGTTTGAGCTTTGAAACTGCTGTCAACCGATTGGGTGGTCGTGTCATCGGATTTTCAGATGCCAACACCACAAGTTCATCTAAAGGTGAAACGCTGAAAGATACAATCAAAATGGTGAGCAACTATGTTGATTTGATTATCATGCGCCACTATTTGGAAGGTGCTGCACGCTATGCTTCAGAAGTAACTGAAGTGCCTATCATCAATGCAGGAGACGGAGCGAACCAACACCCGACACAGACGATGCTTGACTTGTATTCTATCTATAAAACACAAGGTACATTGCGCAACTTGACCATCACTATGGTAGGTGACTTGAAATATGGTCGTACAGTGCATTCATTGCTTATGGCTTTGCGTTACTATAATCCGACATTCAATTTTGTTGCCTGCAACGAATTGAGCATGCCGAAAGAATACTTGGATTTCTGCGAAGAAAACGGAATCAAGTATCATGCTACTCAAGAATTCTCAGAAGAAGTAATCAATAATAGCGATATTATTTACATGACACGTGTTCAACGCGAACGTTTCTCTGACTTGATGGAATACGAACGTGTGAAGAACCTATATACATTAAATAATGCCATGCTTGCCAACAGCCGCGACAATGTCAGAGTGCTTCATCCGCTTCCACGTGTGAACGAAATCTCACAAGACGTTGACGACAATCCGAAGGCTTACTATTTCAAACAAGCTCAAAACGGCTTGTATGCGCGTCAGGCAGTGATTTGTAAAGTGCTAGGTATTAAAATTGATAAGGGGGAATTGTAATCATGGATCAAAATAAAAAAGAATTGGCTGTTGCAGCTTTGGAAAATGGTACAGTGATTGACCATATTCCTTCATCTTCACTTTTCAAAGTGGTGAAATTGTTGGGTATCGAGAACATCAACACAAGCATAACTATAGGAAACAATCTTGGCAGCAAGAAATTGGGCACTAAAGGTATCTTGAAATTGGCTGACGTTTATTTCCCTGAAGCTACTTTGAACCGTGTTGCATTGATTGCTCCTAACGTGAAGGTAAATATCATCAAGGATTACAAGGTGGACAAGAAATTCCAGGTCACTTTGCCAGATGAAATCCACGGATTGGTGAAATGTAACAACCCTAAATGTATTACTAACAATGAACCGATGCAAACACACTTCCACGTTGAAGACAAGGAAAATGTGCTATTGCGTTGCCACTATTGCGAACGTACAGTCTCAAAAGACGAAATTGAACTAATCTAAAAAATACGCAACTTTCAATGAAACAAGTTTGGAAGCCGGGGACTATGATTTATCCATTGCCGGCCATTTTGGTCGGTTGCGGAGACTGTCCCGAAAACTATAATCTTCTTACTGTGGCTTGGGTAGGTACTATCTGTACAAATCCTGCCATGTGCTATATCTCTGTCCGTCCGGAGCGTCACAGCTATGGGCTTATTAAAAAAAACATGGAATTCTCATTGAATCTTACTACTGCTTCAATGGCAAAGGCTGTAGATTGGTGCGGAGTTCGTTCGGGACGCGATTACGACAAGTTTAAGGAAACCAAATTGACTCCTTTGAAGGGCTCAATGATTTCTGCTCCTATAATAGAGGAGTCTCCGCTGTCTATCGAATGCAGAGTGAAAGAGATTATCAAGCTCGGTTCTCACGACATGTTCATTGCTGAAGTACTTTGCACCAATGCTGACGAGAAATACATCAGTGAAAAAACAGGTGCTTTTGATTTGGGCGTGGCAGATTTGATTGCCTACTCTCACGGCCAATATTACCATCTTGGGGAGAAGATTGGTAAGTTCGGTTGGTCTGTTCAAAAGAATAAGTAATTTAATTTTTAAATCTATACACAAATATTTATGAAAAGAGATGATTTGATTTTCGATATTATCGAACGCGAGCATCAACGTCAACAAAAAGGGATTGAACTTATCGCATCTGAAAACTTTGTCAGTGATCAAGTGATGCGTGCCATGGGTTCATGCTTGACAAACAAATATGCTGAAGGTTATCCTGGTCACCGTTACTATGGCGGTTGCCAAGTAGTGGACGAAGCTGAATCTTTGGCTATTGAAAGAGTTAAAAAACTCTTTGGCGCAGAATATGCCAACGTACAACCTCATTCAGGCGCACAAGCAAATATGGCTGTGTTTATGGCTGTGCTAAAACCTGGTGACAAATTCTTAGGATTGAATCTATCTCATGGAGGTCACTTGAGTCATGGTTCTCCAGTCAATTTCTCAGGTTTGGTGTTCAACGCATTGGATTACGGTGTGAAAGAAGATACAGGCTATGTAGATTATGACATGATGGAAGAAGTGGCTTTGCGCGAACGTCCAAAATTGATTATTGGTGGTGCAAGTGCTTATTCTCGCGAATGGGATTATGCCCGTATGCGTAAAATTGCTGATGAAATCGGCGCTATTTTGATGATTGACATGGCTCACCCTGCAGGCTTGATTGCAGCAGGTTTGTTGGACAATCCGTTGAAATATGCCCATATCGTCACTTCAACTACTCATAAGACTTTGCGTGGCCCTCGTGGTGGTCTTATCTTGTTGGGTAAGGATTTCGAAAATCCTTGGGGCAAGAAAACTCCTAAAGGCGTAGTGAAGAAAATGTCTGCTCTTTTGGATTCTGCTGTATTCCCTGGTGTGCAAGGTGGTCCGTTGGAACACGTTATCGCTGCCAAGGCTGTAGCTTTCGGAGAAGCATTGACTCCAGAATATAAAGAATATCAAATGCAGGTGAAGAAGAATGCACAAGCCATGGCTGCTGCATTGTTGGACAAAGGCTACAAGATTGTTTCAGGCGGAACAGACAATCACTGTATTTTGGTTGACCTTCGTACTCGTTTCCCTGAATTAACAGGTAAGGTGGCTGAAAAAGTCCTTGTAGATGCCGACATCACTGCTAACAAGAATATGGTGCCATTTGACACTCGTTCTCCATTCCAAACTTCAGGTATTCGTTTGGGAACTCCTGCCATCACTACTCGTGGTGCTAAGGAAGACTTGATGGGTGAAATCGTTGAAATGATTGATACAGTATTGAGTAATCCTGAAAACGAAGCTATCATCGCTTCCGTTCGTGAAAAAGTCAATAAGATAATGGCTGATTACCCAATGTTTGCCTACTAAGATATTATTAGTTATCAACAATAAAAAACGGCGGTCAATTCAGAAATTGACTGCCGTTTGCTTTTTATCGTAAGTCTTGGTTAGTGTCGTGGGGTATCACCAACGATGGTCAAGTCAATACCCATTTCTTCCAAACGTTTCACTACGGTTGGGGATACTTTTGAATCGGTAATGATTTGGTCAATATCTTCCATATCTGAAATCTTGCTGAAACCTCTTCTTCCGAATTTTGAGGAATCGGCAAGTACGATTGTCTTTTGGGCTGTTGCCATCATCACACGGTTCAAACTCGCTTCCATCATATCGGTGGTAGTGATGCCGAAATCCAAGTCGATTCCGTCAACTCCCATGAACAACTTACTGCAAGAAAAATCAGGTAAGGCTTGTTCTGCATATTTGCCGACTACTGATAAACTACTGTGGCGCATGATACCGCCCAATTGGATAATGTCAATGTCTTTATCGTTGGAAAGAATATTTGCTACTTCAAGAGAGGCGGTGATGACTGTCAGTTTTTCCTTTGCATGGATATTGCGTGCCAGAGCATGGACTGAAGTGCCTGATGCGATAAGAATAGAGTCCTTCGGTTTCACAAGTGCAGCTGCTTCTATTCCAATCATACGTTTTTCCTCTACATAAAGTTTTTCTTTTTCGCTTACGTTTCGATTGTCGATGTAAGGGTCAATTAAAATTGCTTTTCCGTGGTTTCGATAGAGCTTCTTGGATTTCTCCAATTCTGTTAAGTCTTTTCGTATCGTAACAGACGATACGTTCAGAGATTCGGCTAATTCCGTTACTTGTAATGAGTTATGGAGTATCAATAGATCAAGGATCATTGCATGCCTGTCTTCTTTAGTCATATATTGATTGGTTTATGTAATAAATTCTATCGCAAGTTAGTAAGAATAATTAAGAAACGAAAGTCGTTGAGGTTAATAAATATTAAAGACTGTTATTTTGAAGCAGAAACGAAACTTTTTAAATTATCTTATTGTATTAAGGTGTATAATGTTTCGAAAATTTAAAAAATAAGAAACATGTTAATTTTTTTTGGAAAATATTTGTAAATTCGTTTCGCTATTATAAAAAATGTCTGTATATTTGTTGCGAAATGAAACAGAAAACTTCTTTGCTTTGAAATCCGGAGAAGTTTCGATGTTTCATTTTTAATGTAAACTTAAAACGATATATGTTCTTTTCACTTTGAAAGAACAATAAAAAACCAAAGATATGAGTCTTGACAACAGACGTGATGAATTTGATGTAATTATCGTAGGCGGTGGCGCTACCGGAGCAGGAACAGCAAGGGACTGTGCTTTACGTGGTTTGCGTGTACTTTTAGTCGAGCGATTTGACTTCGCAGCAGGGGCAACCGGACGAAATCATGGTTTGCTTCACAGTGGAGCTCGATACGCGGTCACTGACGGCGAATCTGCATCTGAATGTATAAAGGAAAACATGATTCTGCGCAAAATTGCCAGTCACTGCGTAGAAGAAAATGATGGCTTGTTTATTTCGTTGCCTGAAGACGGTCTGGAATACCAAGCTAAGTTTGTGGCAGCATGTCAGGCTGCCGGAATTCGTGCCGATATCATCGATCCAGATGAAGCAAAAATTCTTGAACCTTCTGTAAACCCTGAAATTATCGGAGTTGTTCGTGTTCCTGATGGTTCTGTCGATCCTTTCCGTTTGACTCTTGCCAATGTGATTGACGCAAAAGAACATGGGGCAACAGTTCTTGTTTATCACGAAGTTGTAGAGCTAATCAAAGAATTTGGTAAAGTTATTGGTGTAAGAGTCGCTAATCATAAGACAAAAACTACTCACGACTATTATGCTCCGTTGACTGTCAATGCCGGTGGTATTTGGGGACACGGAATTGCAGCAAAAGCAGGCGTGACAGTAAATATGTTTCCGGCTAAAGGTTCGTTGTTGATCTTCGGACACCGTGTGAACAACGTGGTATTGAACCGTTGCCGTAAACCGGCCAATGCCGATATCCTTGTTCCGGGTGATACAATCTGTTTGATAGGTACAACTTCTGACCGTGTCGGATATGACGAAGTAGATGACATGCGAGTTACTGCAGAAGAAGTGGATATTCTTTTGTCAGAAGGTGAAAAATTAGCTCCGGCATTGGCAACTACTCGTGTACTTCGTGCTTATGCAGGTGTGCGTCCATTGGTCGCTGCCGACAATGACCCTTCAGGTCGTAGCATCAGCCGTGGTATTGTCCTTCTTGACCACGCAACACGTGATGGCGTCGAAGGTTTCGCAACAATCACAGGTGGTAAGTTGATGACTTATCGTTTGATGGCAGAATGGGCAACAGATTTAGCATGTAAGAAACTTGGTGTTGACAAGAAATGTACTACAATGGTTGATCCATTGCCTGGTTCTCGTCAAAACGATGATCTTGCCAAGGGTAAATCTTTCTTGATGACTACAGAACAAAAATCTTCTGTTCATCGTCATGGAGAACTTGCTGCTAAGATTCCTTCTGAGAATATATATGACAATAGTTTGGTTTGTGAATGTGAAGACGTAACCGTCGGTGAAGTCAAGTATGCAATCAAGGAACTTGACGTTCATAATTTGGTGGATTTACGTCGCCGAACACGTGTAGGTATGGGTACATGTCAAGGCGAATTGTGTGCTTGTCGCGCAGCCGGCTTACTGGGCGAAGCACACGATTGTTCACAAAAAGCACAAAAAGAATTGGCTAATTTCTTAAATGAACGCTGGAAGGGAACTTATCCTATCACTTGGGGTGAGACTATCCGTGAATGTGAATATACACAATGGGTTTACAGTGGCGTTTGTGGAATGGATAAAATGTTTTAGAAAATGAAATTTGATACAATTATAATAGGGGGCGGATTAGCCGGTTTGACCTGTGGTATCCAACTGCAAAAATCCGGTAAAAAATGTCTGATTGTTTCTTCAGGACAAAGCGCATTGCACTTTTCATCTGGTGCATTCGACTTGTTGACTACATTGAACGATGGTACGGAAGTAGAAAACGCTGTTGAAGCAGTCTCAAAATTGGATTCAAATCATCCATATAGCATAATTGGTAGCAAATTTGCCCATTATGCAGAAGAGGCAAAGAATTTGTTGAATGAAAGCGGAGTTGCTGTTGTCGGTAGTGCTGACAAGAGAGCATACAAAATCACTCCGATGGGAACAATGAAACCAACTTGGTTGTCATTGGCTGATTTCTCTCATTTCGACAATCCTACACCTTTCAAAGGCAAAAAAGTGGCTTTGTTCAGCATTGCCGGTTTCTTGGATTTCAATACGAAGTTCGTTGTCGACAATATCGAAGCAACAGGAGCAACTGTAAAGATTATTAATATCTGTTTGCCTGAAATTGAACGCTTGCGTACCAGTCCTACAGAAATGCGTTCATCCAATATTGCTAAAGTTTTTCAAAACGAGAATACTCTTAATGCTTTATTATCAACACTAAAATGTAATACTAATGGATTTGATGTAGTGGCATTGCCGGCAGTGTTCGGTTTGTTTGGCCCAGAGCCTGTGAAGGTTATAAAGGAACAAATTGGCACTCCTGTTTGTCTAATTCCGACAATGCCACCGTCAGTTCCCGGTGTACGTGCTCAACGTCAATTGCGTAGCGCATTTGAACGCTTGGGTGGTACTTACATGTTGGGCGATACTGTCGTTTCAACTAAAGTGGATGGTTTAAAAGCAAAATCACTATATACAGTAAATCATGTGGAAGAACCGTTGGAAGCTGATAACTTCGTGTTGGCAGCCGGCAGTTTCTTCAGCAATGGCCTTCATGCCACTCCATACGCTATCGAAGAGCCTATCTTTGGCGCTGACGTTAATTTCTTGGAGGGTAGAGCTAATTGGTTTGACCAAAACGTATTCAATAAACAAAACTATATGACATTCGGCGTTGATGTCGATTCCACTTTCCATATCAAGAAAAATGGAAAATCTTTTGAAAATGTTTACGCGATTGGATCTATTTTGAGCGGATTTAATCCTATTTACGAAGGATGCGGTGGCGGAGTTTCAATGCTGACAGCTTTGTGCGTCGCTGATAATATTAAATAATTCTTGACTATGAATATGCAACTTAATAATATAAGCGAAAACAATTTTGAACAATGTATAAAATGTACTGTTTGTACTGTATATTGTCCTGTAGTTCCTGTTAATCCAAACTATCCGGGTCCTAAACAAGCAGGTCCTGATGGTGAACGCTTACGTTTAAAAAGAGGTGAATTCTTTGACGAAGCATTGAAATATTGCTTGAATTGTAAACGTTGTGAAGTGGCTTGTCCGTCAAACGTTAAGATCGGCGATATTATTCAAAAAGCCCGTATCAAATATAGTGCTAAGAAACCGAGCCTTCGTGATATCATGTTGGCTAATACTGACTTTGTCGGTACTATGGCTTCTGCATTCTCTCCAATTGTCAATACTACATTGGGTTTGAAACCAGTTAAGGCAGTATTGGATGGTGTATTGAAAATTGACAAACATCGTCAGTTCCCTAAATACTCAGGAGAAAAATTTGAAACTTGGTTCAAAAAACATGCTATGGCAGAACAAGATGCTTATAAAAATCACTTGTCGTTCTTCCATGGTTGCTATATCAACTACAACTACCCGCAATTAGGTAAGGATTTCGTAAACGTGCTTAACGCATTGGGTTACGGTGTCCACCTATTGGACAAGGAAAAATGTTGTGGTGTTGCGCTAGTTTCCAATGGCTTGATTAACCAAGCTCGTAAACAAGCTGTTTCAAACATTGAATCTATTCGCAAGTCAGTTCTTGAAAATCACAGACCAGTTGTAGGCGCTTCATCAACTTGTATCTTTACAATGCGTGATGAATATCCTCACTTGCTTGACGTTGACAACAGTGACGTTCGCGACAGCATTGATTTGGCTACACGTTTCGTTTACCGTGTCATCAACTCTGGTAAGGTAAAATTGTGCTTCAAGAAAGGTCCAAAACAAAAGATTGCTTACCATACTCCATGTCACATGGAAAAATTGGGTTGGGGATACTACTCTACAGAAGTGCTTCGCGCAATTCCAACAGTTGATTTGACGGTGCTTGAATCACAATGTTGCGGTATCGGTGGTACTTATGGATTCAAGAAAGAAAACTATCCTACTTCTCAAGGTATCGGTGCTTCTCTTTTTGAACAAATCTCAAATGTAAATCCAGACTTTGTTTCAACAGACTGTGAAACTTGTAAATGGCAAATTGAAATGTCAACAACTTATAAGGTGAAACATCCTATTTCTGTTTTGGCAGAAGCTTTGGATATTGAAGCAACTAAGAAACTAAATAAATAATTAACACATAATCAAACTATTTTAAAATAAAAATATCATGTTAAAATTTTTAGCTCCCCCGGCTTATAAAAATGAAATGCCGGAAGATCAAGTAAAATCCAAGTATGGTAAATACCGCTTGCAGGTCTTCTTGGGTATCTTCATTGGATATGCAGGTTTTTACATTGTTCGTAAGAACTTCTCAATGGCTATGCCATTTTTGGAACCTCTTAATTTCGGGAAAGACGAATTGAGTATTGTTTTGTCAATGAATGCCATTGCATACGCATTGTCAAAATTCTTAATGGGTAGTGTGTCTGACCGTAGTAACGCCAGAGTATTCTTGCCATTAGGTTTGATTTTGGCTTCATTGTCAATGATGTTCATGATTGTCCCGGTTCAACTATTTGGTGCTGAACATAAGAGCTGGGCTATCATTATGATGGCTGCGCTTAACTTCTTGGTAGGTTGGTTTAACGGTATGGGATGGCCTCCGTGTGGTCGTGTAATGACTCACTGGTTCTCTCAAAACGAACGTGGTACTAAGATGTCAATCTGGAACTGTGCTCACAATGTGGGTGGTGCATTGGTAGGCCCTATGGCTGCTTACGGTGCTATCTGGTTCGGTTTTTGGTTCTATGGTGCACAAGAAGAATACTACTTCATGATTGGTACTTATTTGTTCCCAGCATGTGTGGCTATTTTCGTTGCATTGTTGGCTTACCTTTTGATTCGTGATACTCCACAATCTTGCGGTTTCCCTTCAATCGAAAAATATCGTAACGATTTCCCAAAGAACTATTCAGCTAAATCAGAAGAAGTTCTTACAACAAAAGAAATTTTCTTCAAATATGTTTTGAACAACAAAATGCTTTGGTTCATCGCAATTGCTAACGCATTCGTTTATATGGTACGTTACGGTTGTCTTGACTGGGCTCCTTCATTCTTGAAAGAAACACAAGGCTATGATATCAAACAAGCAGGTTGGGCATACTTCGCATATGAATTTGCTGCTATCCCTGGTACTTTGATTTGTGGTTGGATTAGTGATAAAGTGTTCAAAGGCGCTCGTGCTATCACAACTACTATCTTCATGGCATTGGTTGCAATATTCATTTTCTTGTACTGGCAATTCTCAGACAATGCAACTATCGTAACATTGTCATTGGTTGGTATCGGATTCTTCATCTACGGTCCTGTTATGTTGATCGGTGTTCAAGCTCTAGACCTTGCTCCAAAGAACGCAGCAGGTACAGCAGCCGGTTTGACTGGATTCTTCGGATATTTCTTCGGTACTGCTATTTTGGCAAATATCGTTATTGGTTACGTTGCAGAAAATGCAGGTTGGGACTTGACATTCCTAATGTTGATTGGTGCATGTGTCTTGTCTATGGTATTCATGATGTTTACATACAAAGATGAAAAATATTTGCTTACACAAAAGAAAAGCAAATAATCAATGAGATAAACGTATTCCTGTCGGCAATATATCCGACGGGAATACTTATTTAACCAAAATCAAAATCAAATGAAAACAAACAGTGTCTATAGTTCATTAGGAGAAAACAAGAAAAGATTCCTTTCTTGGCAGATGCGTACCATCCTTATCACAATGGTTGGCTATGCAATTTTTTATTTTGTACGTAAGAATTTCTCTTTGGCCATGCCTGGCTTGACAGCTGAGTATGGTATCTCAAATAAAAGTTTCGGTTGGATTATTTTTGCAGGTTCTTTGGTTTACGGATTTTCTCGTTTTATCAACGGTTATCTTGTAGATAGAGTAAAAGGCCGTATCGTTATGGCATTGGGTTTGTTGCTTTGTGCAGCTGCCAACTTCGCTTTCGGTTTCGGTGCAGATTTCAGCTCTTGGATTACAGGTGTTGAAAACGGTCCTCGTATGGTCGAAACTTTAATATTGGTGATGGGTGTCACTATCATCTTCAACCAATGGTTCCAAGGTATGGGTTATCCTCCATGTGCCCGTATCCTTCCTCACTGGATTCACCCGTCAGAACTTGCAACTAAAATGTCAATCTGGAACTGCTCTCACTCAATTGGTGCTGCTCTTGCTGTTATCGTTTGCGGTTATTTGATGGGCTCTCTAGGTGTGAACTTGAGCAATAACGCAGAAGTTGTAGGTCGTATCACTGAAAACTTGACTAACAATGGTGTCGCTGATGCAGCTGAACAGGCTTTGGTTTATGCTCAACACGTCGGCGCATGGGAATGGTGCTTCTGGTTGCCTGCATGTTTGGCTGTAGCAGGAGCTATCGTTATCTTCATCGGTCTTCGTGACGAACCTAAAGACGTTAAACTTCCTGACCTTCCAGATACAAACTTGGGCAGTTATGAAAACGCAATGAGCAAAAGCGCTCGCAAAAAATTCGAGCTTGAAATGGTTTGGAAAAACCGTTGGGTTTGGACATTCTGTGTCGCTAACTTGTTCGTATATGTGGTTCGTATGGGTGTCCTTGACTGGGGACCTAAATTCTTGACAGAAAGTAGAGGCTTGTCAATTAAGGATGCAGGTTGGACAGTAGCAGCATTCGAAATCGCAGGTATCGTCGGTACTTTGTTTGCAGGTTGGGCAACAGACCACTTGTTCAAAGGTAAAGGTCATAGAATGTGCGTAGTTTGTATGTTGGGTGCAGCTTTGTTCATGACTATCTTCCGTTTCTTGCCTGATACTGCTGGTTTGACAATAACAGCTTTGGTATTGGTCGGTGCAGGTTTCTTCATCTACGGTCCACAAGCTCTTATAGGTATTGAACTTGGTAATCAAGCAACAAAAGAAGCCTCAGCTCGTGCTAATGGTATCGCCGGTATTCTTGGCTATTTAGGTTCAGGCTTGTCTGGTTTGTTGGTAGGTTATGTAGCCGACATTTACGGATGGACTCGCGTATTTGAAACAATTATTATTGTTGCTATTATTGGTATGTTTGTGCTAATTTCTATGTGGAAAGCACCTCGCGATGGCTATGAAAGAGCATCAAAAATAAAATATTAAAAAAAATAGTAAATATTAAAAAAATTTAGTATCTTTGATATATGAATGATTTTAATAAATATTATTCACCTTTGTCTGAAGAAGATTTGATGAAAGCTTGTGCGAAAATCAAGCACGTAGCTTTGGATATGGATGGTACCATATATATGGGTTCGACCTTGTTCCCATTTACAATCAAATTTCTTGAATCTTTGAAAGATAATGGTATAGGATATTCATTTTTGACAAATAATCCAACGAAGAGTACTGAGGATTATTTAAAGAAACTTGAAAAATTAGGGATTGCTTGCACTAAGGATGAAATGAATACCAGTGCAGTATCTACAATAGATTATATTAAAACACATTTCCCAGAAGCAAAGAGACTATTTATGTTGGGTACACCAAGTATGATTGCTGAGTTCGAGGCTGCAGGTTTTGAATCTGCGACTGACAGCCCGGAGGATCGTCCCGACGTTTTAGTTGTTGCTTTTGATATGACATTGACTTACGAAAGACTTTGCCGCGCTGCATGGTGGGCTTCTCAAGGAGTTCCTTATATTGCAACAAATCCGGATAAGGTTTGTCCTACAGATCAAGAAGTTATCTTGGTAGATTGTGGGTCAATCTGTAAATCAATCGAATATGCTACAGGTCGTCAACCTGATATTGTTATAGGTAAACCGAATCCGGGAATGCTAACTGTAATTCAAGAGAAATATGGTTTGAAGCCTGACGAGGTGGCAATGTGTGGCGATAGAATTTATACAGATGTGAAAACAGCGCAAAATTCCGGAGGTCTCGGAGTTTTGGTCTTAACCGGAGAAACCTCTTTGGAAACAGGACTGAAAAACGACCCTCAACCACCGATTATCGCTGAAAACATCGAAGTCTTTGGAGAATTACTATTAAGGTCAAAAAACTTGATATAAAATTATTTAAGCAAATAGTTATTTATTAATTTATTTTAAAATTTATTACAAATGAGAAAGAATTTATTAAGTGCACTTTTATTAGGTAGTGCAATGTTAGTTCCGTCTATTGCTTTTGCAGAAGCTGCTCCCGAAGCATCTGCTGAACCAATGGCAATCGCTATGCCAGCTGCTAACCAATCTAATTTGGAAAAAGTAGTTGCTAAAATGCCTAAAATTTCTGGTTATATCCAAACAGGTTATAACTTCCAAGACAAAAACAACACTGGTAAAGATGAAAATACTTCTTCTTTCCAATTGAAACGTATGCGTTTGATCATCGATAGCAAACTTAACGATATGTTTGATATCCGTGCTCAATTCGAAATGTTCTCTTCTTCTAAAGATGGTAACAAAAAAGCTGTTATGACAGTTATGGATGCATTCGTTAACATGCACATCGTTCCAGGTCTTCACTTCCGTGCTGGTCAATTCTTCTTGCCAGTTGGTTTTGAAAACTATGACATCTCTCCTGCAACTAACGAATTCGTAGATTTCTCTAACATCTGCTATCGTATGGCTTGCCGCAACGCTATCGCTACTCCGGGTATCATCGATTACGGTCGAGACCTAGGTATCATGGCTTATGGTGACTTGTTCAAAAACGAAAACAAAGACTTCTACTATTTGAGCTATAACTTGGCTTTCACTAACGGTCAATTGCCTAACATGAACGATAACGACAGATCAAAAGATATCACAGCTCGTTTGACTTTCCGTCCTGTTAAAAACTTACGCATCAACGCATCTTATCAATATGGTGAATATGACACTGCGTTCGGTGATATTAAAGTTGAAAACATCAACCTACACCGTGTAGTTCTTGGTGCTTGGTACAATGACCCAACAGGTTTGACAGCTCGTTCAGAATGGGGCTATTTGAAGAGCAAAGATACTAATCTTCAAGAAATGGGATTCTATGTAATGGCTGGTTATCACTTTGGTAAATGGTTGCCTGCAGCTCGTTTCGAAATGTATCGTGACCACTACAACAAATTGGCTCGTACAAACAAAAACAACATCCTTCTTGGTGTTACTTACGAACCATACAAATTCTTGAAATTCCAAGTTAACTACACTATGAGCATGTACACTGATGAAATCAAAGATTCTGCAATGAAGAATACAGATCTTGGTCACCAACTACAAATCATGGCTATCGCTAAATTCTAATAGAATTTACAACTAAATTATCATACAATTTTAATTTCTAAAATTATGAAAAAACTATTATTATCATTGGTTGCATTAGTTGCTGCTATGTCACTAAATGCACAACATCTAGGTACAGAGTATCGTCTAAAAGCTGTTATCCCAGTAGAAGGACGTCAAGGTATTGCTATTGATAAAGATTACTACTATGTATCTAACACAAAAGCTCTTTACAAATACACTAAAGATGGTGTTAAAGTAGCTGAAAACAAACAACCGTTCCAACACCCAGAAATCGCTAACCACTTCGGTGATATCGATATCTTCAATGGTGAAATTTATTGCGGTCTTGAAAAATTTGAATTCGGTCGTGGTTACAACATCGCAGTTTCTGTTTACGATGCTGAAACTCTACAATGGAAACGTGACCTTCCTTGGTGTCCAGAATCTGGCCAAGTTGAAGTATCAGGTCTTGCTGTAGATCGTCAAAAAAATCACGTATGGATGTCTGACTGGGTTGATAGCCGTTATGTATATTGCTATAGCCTAGAAACAGGTCAATATTATACAAAAATGCAATGTATGCCTACTCCGTACTGGTGCCAAGGTATCTTCATCGCTGACGGCAAAATGTTGTTCGCTGCTGATGATGGTGAATCTACTTACCACATCGCTGATAACATCTACGTTGCTGACATCACAGAAGTTCCTTTCACTGGTTTGAAAGATGGTACAGAACCTGTTAAAGACACTCCATTCAGCGTTAAACTTGACAAAAACGGTAAAGTTGTAACTCGTACAGGTAAAATCGCTGCTGGTGCAAAATGTGGCCAAATCAAATTGTTCCGTTCAATGACAGACTTCCGTCGTGCTGGTGAAATCGAAGGTCTTTCTATCGACCCTGTTAACGATGACCTAGTAGTATTGAACAACCGTGGTACTCAAATCATCTTGGGTATGTCACAAGGCGCATTCAAAGAAGAAGGTTATACTGGTGAAATCCATGAACTTTATGTTTATGAAAAAATCAAATAACATTAATGGGCTTATATAAATATTTTCTTGGTTACTAATTAACAAGAGTTTCAACGTAGGGCATGCGTATTGGTTACGCGTGCCCTTTTTTTGTGTTTTTTATTGAATTTGTTTTGTTTTGTTGAAAAAACACGTATTTTTGTACGGAATTTAAACTAAATTAGTTGAAAAGGTTTGAATTATGCTTTTTAAACACTAATTAAATACATATAAATCTGCTTTTCGTTTTTTGATAAAAACATTATTATGAAAAAATTAATTTACGTTTTGGTTTGCCTTTTAGCAGGCATGACAACTACTTTCGCCGCAAATGATTTAGAAACTGTCTATCTGAAGAATGGCAGTATCATCAAATGTGATGTTCTCGAACAAACTCCCGATGAAACGATTATAGTCCAAACTGAAGACGGTAATACGTTTGTCTTTAAATTATCTGACGTCAAAAAGATTACCAAGGACACCAAGAATGGATTGGCTTCTGCAAGTAAAAAATTTGCTTTGCGTTCCGGTTATCGTGGCTTTTTCGACTTTGGATATACTGTCGGAGTTGGGGATTTTGCTATTGACCGGATTAACCTGCATACCTCTCATGGTTACCAGTTCAATCCTTATTTCTACTTGGGTGCCGGCTTGGGTGCAAATTATTACCATTCTGTGGAAGGGTGGTCAGCTCCTTTGTTTGCACATCTGAGAGGTACTTTTATCAATGGAAGAATCACTCCTTTTGTGGATTTTAAAGTCGGATATTCTATAGCAGATATTCAGGGTTTCTATATGAATCCTTCTGCCGGATGTCGTTTCGGTTTGACTCCGAAATTGGGGCTAAATCTTAGTATTGGCTATGAAATGCAGAAGACTGAAATGTTTTTCTTCAATTCATTGGTTTCCTTTTACTCTACCGAAAATATGTGTGGAGTGACTTTCAAAGTAGGATTGGATTTTTAAATATCCATCCTTACTTTTTCATTTGACGGGGTAATTCCTGTCGGGTGATTTTGCTGAATGATTTTTAGGTTTTAAGTAAAAAAATAAGATTAAGTGTTGATTATGAAACGATATGTTGTTCTTTTCATTGCCTTGTTGGCAAGTGGGGCTGTTTGGGCTCAAGACTTTGACAATCGACCTTCAATTAACATTGAGAATAAGAAGGAAGATTTGAAATTCACGATAGGTGCACGTTTTATGGCTGATGTGGCGTATTATCACGCTGACAACTATAAGATGAAGTCGGGGGCTGCTATTACAGATGCGCGTATCCGTACTTCCATGACTTACAAGGATTGGTATTTCTATGCCGATTTTGATTTCTCGAAAGGAAAATTCTCGCAGAAGAATATATTTCTTCGCCATACTTTCCAGCTTGACAATGCGTCGCACGTGCTGAGGGTGGGGTATTTCAACAATCCTGCCACAATGGCAAACAATACAAGCCGTGGTAGCTTGCACTTCATTTCGCGTGCAGCTCCTGTCCAGGCACTTGCCCCAGGGCGTGAGTTGGGTATCAATTACCAATTCTACAATCAGCAGTTTTTACTATCTCAAGGCGTCTTTGCTGAGAACAAATACAATGATCAGTTGTCGGGTTTCCAAGGCTTCACTTTGGGAGGTCGTTGGGTTTGGCGACCGATAACCAAGAAGTATCAGACCTTGCATATCGGTGGTTCTTTTCGCTTTGCTAAAATTTGCACAGGTTTGACCGTTAATGGGGTGCTGAAAACCAATTTAGACTTGGGTACTTCGTTGGAAACCTATGTGGATCCTGCGGTTAAATTTTTGTCAAAATCGATGCCGTGGGCGAAACGAGACTATTTTGCCGGAGCTGAATTCCTCTATACTTACAAGAAAATGTTTGTCCGCGGTGAATATCTGTTCCGTCATGTGAATAAGTCGCGTGATGACAAGGCTGTCTTTGAAGGTCAATTGACAGCGGATGATGCCATTAGGGATTTTGAAGAATGGCAAAAAGCCAATCCATTGTCTAATGATTCATTCCACGGAGGATATGTGGAAGGTGGTTATCGCTTTATCGGAGACCATTACACCTATGGAAGTAGTGACGGTGTGCTGAAAGGTCTTGGTGGCAAAACTTTGGAAGGTGTGGTACGCTACAGTTTCTTGAATTTGGAGGGAAGTGATGTCTCTACCGAGAACAATATGAACACGCTTTTCAACTCCGGCCAGATGCATTCCGCCACATTTGGGGCGAACTATTCTTTCAATAAATACGTGCAATTGCTGTTCAGCTACACTTATACTCCCTTGAAGAGCCGTGTATTTGCCGAGAGTAATTTCAACACTTTACAGGCACGAATCACCTTCCAATTTTAGGCTTTCTTGGCTATTATTAGGCAATTGTGGAAAAAATAAATTGGAAGAGTTTTGTAGATATAAAAATAATACGTACATTTGCAAGCCATTACAAATTTGCGTTTACCGGCGCAAGTAATAGATTGTAAAATAATTAAAGATATAAAACAATGAAAAAAGACATTCATCCTTCAAATTATCGTGAAGTTGTTTTCAAAGATATGTCAAACGGCGAAACTTTCATCACTCGTTCAACAGTTGCTTCTAAAGAAACTATTGAATTGGATGGCGTAACTTATCCGCTAGTAAAACTTGAAATCACAAGTGCTTCACACCCATTCTTCACTGGTAAACAAAAATTAGTCGATACTGCAGGTCGTGTAGATAAATTCATGAGCCGCTACGGTAATCGCGTGAAGAAATAATCTCCCACAAAAACAAAAAAATTCCTCATAACAGCACAAGGGGCAGTCGTAAGACTGCCCCTTGTGTTTTGTATAAACAAAGGATATATGTAAAAAGAATTAGTTAGTCTTCAAGAAGATATTCGATGGTGGTCACCACACGAACTTTTTTGATGTATTGTGTATTCTGGTCGCGATCTGAAATAGAGAACTGACCTTGGTTGGCGGTACGTATCTTGCCCAATTTGCTGTCGGAATCTTCAGCAAACTGTTGGGCTGACTTGCGTGCGTTTTTGGTAGCTTCCTTGATCATTTCAGGCTTGATTTCGTTTAACCCTGTGTATTCGAATTGAATGCTTGGAAAACTGTAGTTGCTGAACGTAACGGCAACGCCTTTCTTGATGAGAGAGGTCTGTTTTTTCAATAACTCAAGCACCGTATCCACCTTGCCTGTATTCACGGTAATAATCGATGAAACACGGTATCTGTATTGTGCATAGTTGGACGAATAGGAATCTGCTTGCAAATCGTTGACATCCACATTGGTCGTGATTTCGTCCTTTGTGATGCCACTTGCGGTCAGCATATCCACTACAATCTTGTTCTTTGCCTCAATGGTGCTGTAGAGGGAAATCAAATCGTTTCCCAATTCTTTATAGACAATCGGCCAAATGACCTTGTCAGCCATTACTTCTTTTTCTGCCAAACCTTTGACGGTCACTACTCGACGGTTATTGGAAACGGATTCCATACCAGAATGAATGGAGCATCCCAGTACAATCAAACCAATCAGTAAGGCAATGGATAAAGCGTAATTTTTCATAATTTATCAATTTAAGTCTATAAATAGTAAACGAATCATAACGATTAATGTTCACGATAATATTTGCCAAGATATAGTCTTGCCAAGAAATCCCAGTTGTCGTGCAATAGGGCTTGTCCGTTGTGTCCTGTCGGGAAAGCTGCATCGGGTACATATCCTTTTTCAAACAGATATTTCACAAGGTCAACCGGGCAGACTTCGGCTTTCATCACCATATTGTGCGCCTCGTTGGCTGCTGATTCCTGATTGTAATATGGATTGTTCGGGTGTTTCACGAATTGTGCGATGTCGCGTGCAATCAACAAACCTTTGTCGGGAGTGGCAAAAAGGATGAAGTTGGCAGAGTCTTTTAATTGAGGAAGATGTCCGCCCTCGTCGGGAGTTCCCCATTCCATTTTGTCAGACAGAAATTTATCCAATTCTTCGTAGTCCTTGCAGAATGCAATCGGTTCGCCTTTGGTGGCTTTCACCAATGATTTGTAGAACTTGTGTTTCTTGGTGATGTCGCGTTTGGTTTCTTTCGGCAATTTGTTATCGATAATCAAGTGCAACCATTCGTTGACGTAGAGAGCCAATGGACCTGTCGGTTGTTCGAACGTAGTACGCAAACGCAATTCGTTGGTCAATGTCTCTTCAATGGACAGTTCTTCCTCCTCGTCAATTTCAGGTTCATAGATATATTTGCTGACAGGACGGATGAAATAGCTGTTCCAGAACAACCAGGCTGATACGTTGAAAATTTCGCGAGCCTGTTCCTTGTCATCCAATTCCAACTCCAGCAAAGACTGGAAGTTTTCAGGCGTAGGAGCGTCTTCGTACAGATAATCGAATAGTTTGTATGTCTGGCGGGCAAAACGGTCTATATCGCTATCAAATGGAGAAACAAGGCCATTGAAACCAAGGCTGGATTCCAAAGTGTACCAAATAATGAAATTTAAGTCGATTTGGTTCAGTTCGCAGTCGATATAGTCTTCCGGTTCTTCGTAGAAAGGAACAGGTTTTCCGTAAAGTTTGCGGCACATGGTGATGAATGCACGCCACATACCTGCATCTGCCAAAATATCTTGATAGTATGCTACCAATGAAACGACAACGGCTTTGCGTTGTTCTTCTTTCAATTCAGGGAAAACCTTTATGGAATCCCACAGCTTGTCAATGTATTTGGCAAGAGTTAGAAAATATTCATCAGTCGATTTGAAATCATCGAAGTCGGGAAGACGACGTTTTATATCATCAAGAGTTATTTCCATATATAGTCAATTATAGTACGTTAATCATTTCAATGAGTTGTTCCACGGAATTTGCTGTTTTGCCTGACGGCTGAAGGGTGAAATTTCGGGAATCTTTCGCATCAATCACGTTGGATGCGTTATTGTCAATCAAAAATCCGTTTCTGCGCAAGGCGTTACCTATCCACATTTTAAGCAGGGTATCTTCACAATGCAGTGCAATGCTACGGTTACCGATGTTCAGCGATTCATAGTCACCGGCGTTGCGGTCAAACTGGATGGCATCTGACTTGTAGAGTTTGTCCATCTTGCCGTCGAAAATCAAGTCTTCGGGCACGCCATCAGCCATTGTGCCGTCAGCATAAAGCAACCACAATCGGTCTGAAAGGGCAAGAGATTGCGATACATCGTGCGAAGACAATAGAATGGCACGTTGTTCCTTTCTCGCCAAGTCGTGCAAGAGTTGCAGGGTGGAAATACGGTTGGAGACATCCAAAAAGGCAGTCGGCTCATCCAAGAGGATGATCGGTGCTTCCTGCGCCAATGCTTTTGCAATCATGGCTTTTTGTCGTTCGCCGTCCGAAAGTTCAGCCACGAAACTGTTGCGTTTATGGGCCATTCCTACTGCTTCGAGTGCTTCTTCCACCACCTTCTTGTCGTTTTCATCAAGTCGTCCCAAGAAACCTGTGTGCGGTTGTCGTCCCAAAGATGCTAACTCGTAAACGGTCAGTCCACCTGTCTGTGTGCGGTCGGTGGAAACAATGCTGATGAGTTTGGAGAGTTGTTTCGGGGTATATGTAGTGATGTCTTTTCCGTCAATGATAACTTCTCCTGCCAAGCTCGGTTGTATGCCCGAAACGGTGCGGAGAAGGGTAGATTTGCCGATACCATTCGCTCCCAAAAGGCTGACCAATGAACCGCATTCCAGTTTTAGATTCAAGCCTTTAAGGACTACTGTCTCTTTTTTGCCTTTGCGATAGCCGGCAGACAGATTTTTCGTTTCAAAAATAGCACTCATAACTAATTAAAATAAAATATCTTGCGACGGTTCAAAATGATGTAAATAATCACTGGTACACCAATAATTGGTGTTATGGCGTTGATAGGTATTAATCCGTTTTCTTGTGGAAGTACACTGATGAGTGTGCAGAGCATAGCCACGACAGCACCCGAAAGCATGGTTACAGGCATGAGTCGGTAATGGTCGGAGGTGCGGAGTAGCAAGCGTGCCATGTGAGGAACAACCAAGCCGATGAAACCGATAGGACCGCAGAATGCAGTCACGATGGCTGTCAAAAGTCCTGCAATCAAAAGCAGAGCGTTTCTGACACGGCGCAAGTTGATACCCAAATTCTCGGCATATCGACTGCCTAACAAGAGAGCGTTCAATGGTTTTACCATAAAGATGGATGCCACAAGTCCGACGAATACCAAAATGGCAAACAGCGGCAATTGCTTCATTGTCACGCCCGAGAAGTTACCCAATCCCCAAATGACGAAAGAGTGAACTCCTTCTTGTGTGGCGAAGAAATTCATCAAGCTGATACCTGAAGAAGTCAGATAGCTGAGCAATACACCCAATATCAAAAGCATCGTTGAACTTTTCACCGATGCAGAAAATACCAACAGTATCGCCATTACCACTAAAGCGCCAATCAAAGCACCTCCCAAGATGGCAATGTAACTGCCAAATACGTTGCTGATTGCACCGCCCGAAAGAAGAAGCACAACGGCAACGCCGAAACTTGAACCTGTGGAAACGCCCAAAATAGACGGGTCTGCCAAAGGGTTGCTGAATAAGGTTTGTAGGAGTAGTCCTGAAACTGCCAAAGCAGCACCGGCAAGAGCGGTTGTGGCAAGCAATGGAATACGGCTTTCAAAGACAATGAAATTCCATGCCTTGTTTTCTGACGGATTTCCCAAAAGAATATCGAATACGTCTGAAAATGGTATGTCCACCGAGCCAATCGCTATGAGTAAGACGGCAAGGCCGACAAATACTATCGACAATAATAATATAATCCAATTATGTCGTTTCATGGCTGTCGCTATTCAATTACCATAGGTTTGTAATAGTTCAAAGAGTAGTCCGGCAATGCGTTGGGATAAAGCACTTTGATATATTCTTTCAACAATAATTCAGGGTGGAATGCTGTGCCTTCGATAATAGATGTGGCTTGAGTGTCAGCATAGTAAACTCCTGATTCTGAATAAGTCTTGATTTGATCATTATGAGGGTAGATGCCCAACAATGATTTATTGGTGAGAGGAGTTCCCCAAGTGTTGATTAACCAAATATCAGCATCGGCAGCCTTGTCCAATACTTGTGGAAAGTCCAAAGGCAAAGAGCCTGAAGATTCGTTGTCAGCCCAAGGATAATCTGCGCCTGCATCTTTCAGCATATTGGCTCTGTAACTTTGTCCGCCCGGAACGTACCAAACGCCACTCATTACGGTTTCAACCAATACTCTCGGTTTCCTGACGTTTTGAGGAACGATGTCTTTCAATTTTTTGTATTCGTTACAGATTCGGTCATAGATTTCAAAAGCAAGTTCTTTTTTGTCAAATAGCAAACCTAAGAATTTAATCCATTCAGCTCTGCCGAGCGGAGTTTGTTCCATATAGTCGGCTAATTCGATGATAGGTACACCAATATTTTCAAGTACTCCGTAGCCTGCATTTTGGAACGGAGAAAGCAAAACAGCTTCTGGAGATTGGCTGACAATTTTTTCAACAGAAGGAGCCATGGATGAACCACAGTCTTCAATCATATTGTTGGCAACACCCTTTACGATGGCTTCAGTCTTGAAATATTTAGCATCGCAAACACTATTCACGGCATCAATGCAACCCAATTCATTCATCACAGTGGCATGAACATCGGAATAGACCAAAACCTTTTGCAATGGAACACGAACCAAAGTGCCTTGAGGCAATTCTTCGGGAAGGGTAGAGTCGCGGTGAACAAGGATATAGGATTGAAGTAATTTCCCAGGTTGCCACGGATCTTTTACATCAATTTTTGTAAATCCGTCAAGCATATTGATTTCCAGCCCTGAAGCATAGTCCAGCTCCATTTTTGCAGTTTCTTTTTTCTCGCTTGTACACCCGGTTACTGCAATGAGAATAAGGCCGAATAATAATGTGGTTATTGATTTCATAGCAATACAAAGTTAATGAAAGTTGCATAATAAGAATCATATATTTAATATTTATCTATTAAAAAATCAAAAACGCACTTTATCACTTATATCGTCTTGTCATTTAGCGGAAAAAATGTAATTTTGCAATTCGATTATTATTAAAGGAAAAGAATGGATATTTCAGTAATAGTTCCGTTGTATAACGAAGACGAATCACTTCCGGAATTGGAGGCATGGATTGAACGTGTAATGAAGGCTAACAACTTCAGTTATGAAATTATTTTTGTGAATGATGGTTCTACCGACCGTTCTTGGCAAGTGATTACTGAATTGAAAAAGAAAAACAACGCAGTGAAAGGAGTTTGTTTCCGTAGAAACTATGGCAAGTCTCCGGCATTGAACGTTGGTTTCGAACGTGCTCAAGGTGATGTGATTATTACTATGGATGCTGATTTGCAGGATAGCCCTGATGAAATTCCTGAACTTTACCGAATGATTACTGAAGACGGTTATGACTTGGTCTCAGGTTGGAAACAAAAACGTTACGACCCATTGTCAAAAACTATTCCTACAAAACTTTTCAATGCAACAGCACGTAAGGTGAGCGGTGTAAAAAATC
>JAHHQT010000001.1 GCA_020026215.1 Muribaculaceae bacterium | reverse complement strand
AATACGCTAGCAGCATTCGTTCGTCGCAGGATGGACGGATGCTTTTTTTGTTTTATGGCGTTTCGTTTATGAAGTCAGTGATGTCAATTATAAAAATCGAGGATATAATGATTTAATGAATCTGGATGTTAAATCCGACGGGTCTTCATTCTTTTATAGCATTTATAATGGAGAGGATAAAACGGGTCAGTCTTCTGAATCTAACATGGAGACTTTCCTTGCTAAAGATTCAAAAAGGGAAAGTGCACGTTATAAAATATTTAGAGATGCAACAAAGAATGAATTGATCCACATAACAGATGCACCAGATAACTTTTTCTACAAAGAAAACAATATTAAGATTCAATGGAACATCTTTGATAAAGATACAATGACTGTTTGTGAACCTGCTTTTCGAGAATTTGACACTTGAGACACGCTAAAATAGCACTCGTCGAAGTAGAAAGCATAAAATGGGATAAAAAGAAGACCGCACACGAAAAATAGCTTGTGTGCGGTCTTGTCAGATATAAATTATAATGGGCTTATAATTCTGTTTTCCACAAACCGTGAAGGTTGCAATATTCGTAAACAGCAACCGGTTTGTCGTTGCAAGTACAGAATACTGCTTCTGCAACTGGTTTGTCTTTTAGGTCGATTTTCATTCCACCGTTTTCTGTTTCTACATAAATGAATGCGATGTGGTGAGCAGGAAGCATAGGGTGAGCCACACTACCGACTTCAACTTTGATTTTGCAATCATCTATTTTTGTTACCACAGGTACGTGCTTTTCGTTGCTTGCATCAACTGTGTTTGGAACTAGTTCTTCCATCTTTTCACCGCAGCATACTACAGGAACACCTGAGTCAACTGCTTTTTCGATTACATTTCCGCAATGTTTGCAGAGATAAAATTTAGTTGCCATAGTGATTTGAATTTTGTATTAGTTAATAGTTACTTACAAATATAGGAAAACAATTAAGAAATCAACTAAATTTTTAGTTAAAAACCTTCCCTTTAACATTTGAAATATGAAAAAAGGGAAGGTAAGAAAACGAAATATAGAAACAGGTATTAGTCCATAATGATTCTGGTGTGTGCTTTCGGGTATTTCAAAGTCATGCAAGAAGCCTCGGTCAAGACAATGGCATCGGTATTGCGAACGCCTGCTGATTTGAGGTTAATCTGTTCGGTAGAGAATGGAATATGACTATATTTCTGCAAATATTCGGGATCGATAATCATACCGTTGTTTTCCATGCCGCATTCGTCGAATACTTCAGAAAGCAATACGTACAACTTGCCGAATTTAGAGCGGATTTCGCTGAAGTCAATTCCCCATTTTACCTTTTCATCGCCTGACATGATGACTTTGGTGGATTCCAATTTGTTCAGGCGTTCAATCAATCCCGAACCGCCAATCAAAACTTTGCGCTTATTGCCTGCATTTCCTGTAAATGCTTTTCGCATCGTGTTGAGTAAGTTGTCTTGAGTCAGATTGTTGGTCTTGTAGTTGAATTCATTGCCGGCTGGTCCCCAAATACCGCCAGTAAAGAAAATATCTTCGTGTTTGTTGGTATCGGTCAGTCTGTTCTTCACGCCAAACAGAAAGTTTTTTTCCATGTCGAGGCGCATATCATAGATGGCAGCTTCTTCCTGGTCGGAAAAAGACCACGATACTTCTTTCGAGGCAATTTTATTGAGGGTGGATTGTTCAATCTGCATCTTGAAAATTTGACAATAGTTGGAACTTTTCACGGGTAAGGCTTCGAATTGCGAAGTCTGTACATCCAATTCAGATGCAGCGCGTCCCATTCTCACAAGGGTAGTTCCCAAAGGTATGGTCGGAATACATTGGGAAAATTGTCCGATGGTCTGTCCGTTCACAGGAATTACTTCCAATGCGTTGGATACTGTATTCTTCGACAGAATATACAGAACCAAGTCCTGCACGGAAATCGAAGTGCCGTTCGGCTCATAGCCCTTGATGCCACGTACCAGAATGGTTTCAGACGGTTCGAAGGCATCTGGATTTTCCACTTTCAGCAATGCCTTTTGGAAATTCTTTCCGCCTATTGTGTCGGTACAGCCTTCCCATCCTTCGATGGTGGGGCTTGTTGTGGGACGAGTATCCACGGAATAATAGTCCACAATCATGCTCCCTGAGCGTTTTGCTCCTGCCCATCGCGACAGTTGGTCAATTGGTGTTGCCATCGGTCGGATTTTCACAATGCGCTTGTCAATCTCGTTGATCAATAAATCGGGCGAGGCAATTTCTGTAATTTCACGGGTAAGGGGTTGGGCTGTAATGTGCTTTCCTCCTGCCGCACCCGATACAATCGCCATTGCCCAATTCATGTCTGTGTCGCAACACTGGTGAAGAACAATCATGGTCAGGGTAATCAGTGCGACGGCAAAGAAAAATTTTGCCCATTCGTTCTTTTGAATGTTTTTGAAAAAGTTTTTCATGGATTTAAAATTAAAGTGTTTTTCAGATGAGATAAAAATAAGGTTAGCAAGGTTAGTCGTCCCAAACGCTTGGGCGGAGATGGCGCAGAGTCAGCGAATCTTCCTGCTCCGGTAATCCGCCGTCGTCCACAGGCATACTTTCGTTCTGTTCCTTGATGATACATTCGATTTTCTCGTTTTTCCCTTTCAGATAACTCTCATTTCGAGCTGTCTCCAAATCGCGATTGTAGTTGATGTCCTGATAGAATAGTTCCAGAGTGTCGTCGGGAATCTCTCCCCATCCTGCGAGTTTCTTCGTCATGATGTCCAAGGCGTGCTCATCGTCGGCATGGCGTTCCGTCAGAAAACGGATGATGCAATTCTCTGCCACTTCATTCTTTTCTTCGGGTGGTGCAGGTGTTTCCTCATTCAGTCTTTCGTTTTGTTCGTCATTCATGTTGTGTTTGATTTAAGTAACGATACAAAATTAGAAAGGCGGCCATCCGTTTTTCTGTAAAAACGAGATAGTCGCCTTATATTTTAAAACTGTTCTGCTGCTATTTGATTCCCAATGCGCGGGCAATACCCACGTAAGTCACCATTACACCAACTTGCAAGCCCGAGCGTTCGGGAGTGGTTTGTGTGTATTTCTGGTGCATTACATAAGGAGAAATGCGCAATGATGATGAATATTGCTCTTTACGGCCTTTGCGGAACATTGGTTTGTCGGAAACTGCGGTGTGGAATTTCCAGTCAAAATCAATGCTGCCCATGATGTTGAAATTGCTCATGGTGAATTTGCGGATTTCAGAGCAACGTTCGTAGATTTTGTCTTCTTCATTGAATTTGAAGTCTGCCACATCCCACGCATAGTTGGTCCAACCGCCTCCGATATTCGGCGTGATGGCAAAGTGTTTGGCATCCACTACACGGTAGCCGATTACGACGATACCTGACAATTGGTTGGCATATTTGTTGACTGTCCATTCTTGTGGCTTACCGTTAATTTCAGTGCGTAGATCCTTTAATTTAGGCTGTCCATAGGAAACGTCGGCTTTTAGATAAAGTCGGTCATATCCTGCTGTCAAACCAATGTTGAACAACCATGAATATTTGAAAATGTCGGCAATGTCGGCTGTCGGAATCAGAGCGCCTGTACCTGCATACCATCCGTAGCTGAATTTACTCGGTTTCTCCACTTTCGCTTTAGGCAATACATATTCGTCTAACTGTTTGCGCACGAAATATTCTTCTTCCTGCAAACGCTTGTCGTTGCTTCCGTTGACAGTGTGACGAGCCAAGTCTGCAATTTGTTCGTTGTAAAGATTCTGGTAGTGCACCAAACGGCGGTCAGCCTCGATACCTGTCAGGCCTGTGTTCAATTCAGCCTGCAAGCGACGGCGCATGATTTCAAGTAAGTCGAACTGTAATTGGTGATAGCGCAAAGCCTGGTCAGTTTCAAATTCCTTTTCAGCATAGGAAACGGATTGGTCCATGGCTGCCAACGCATATACCGAATATATGTTTTCTTTCAGCTCTTTAAGATCTGCCTTGTCCTTGATAATCAGTCTGCCTTTGAAGAATGTAGGTGTAGTCTTCATCTCCGGAGTTCCTGTAAAGTCCTCCCAAGTCAGTGCACCTTCATTCCAGTATTTGTAGTTCTCTGTTGCATAGACAGAAACGAAAGTCATCAAAACTAAAATAGAAAGGATAATTCTTTTCATAACATATCGTTTTTATTCTACTCAAAGATAGTATGAAAACCTAAAAGCAGATAAATATTTTAGTTAAAAAATTAATTATTAGAGAAATAACTTGTTATCGAACTTCTGCGCGCAAATTGTAGTGGTTGCGGAAATTCTCAAAATTTTCTGGGGTAGCCTTTAACTTTTCGGTATCTTCAGCAGGGTCGTAACTGTCTGTGACTTGTTGCAGATTGCTGATTTCTGCGCCGTGGAAAGGAGCTTCAACTTGTGGCTTGCCTTCCACTTTCACATTGTAGAATTTCTCAAATGCCTCAAGAGCCATCGCTGTTGCTCGTTGTTTGCCTTCAGCCGAATAGCCTGCAATATGAGGGGTAGCAACGAATACCTTTTTCAACAGTTCCAAATTGATGTTCGGTTCGTTTTCCCAACAGTCAATGGCAACCGCCATGTCCGAATGGTTCATGTATTCGTTTAATGCCGTATTGTCCACCACACAACCTCGAGAACTGTTGATTAACAATTCACAGTGTTTCAGATTATTAAAGAATGCTTCGTCTGCCAAATGAACTGTCTTGTCGATACCATCCTTGTTCAACGGAGTGTGGAACGTGATAATGTCTGCCTGTTCAGCCACTTCCTGTAAAGTGACAAATTCGGCATCACCTTCCTTGCGGGCACGAGGCGGGTCACATTGCAGCACCTTCATTCCCAATAGTTTTCCCCAATGGGCAATGATTTTGCCTACATTTCCCACGCCGACTACGGCAAATGTCAAGTCTTGGAGGTTTCGTGGATGGCTTTGCAAATATTTGCCGAGGGTGGCAAACACATATTGAGCAACAGCAGGCGCATTGCACCCCGGGGCATTGAAGAATGCAATGCTGTGGTTGTGGCAATATTCACTGTCGATATGGTCAATACCGATAGTAGCTGTTGCGATGAATTTCACTTTTGTATGGTCAAGCAACGAAGCGTTGCATTTGGTGCGTGTTCTGATGAAAAGCGCATCGGCATCTTTCACCGTTTCGTTGGTGATTTCGTTGGCAGCCAAATACTGCACTTCACCGAACGGCTCCAACAAACCTTTGATGTAGGGGATGTTGGCTTCGATTACAATTTTCATTTCCTATATGATGTTTAAAATGTTTATCACTGCCAAAGCTATGAAAATCGCAGCGAAAGCAAGGAACAGAATGTATCGTTTTGCGAAATGCTGGATAGTGAAGAAGTGCGCTATCTGATAGGACATACATACGTTTAGAATGGTCAGATACCCTTGCACGTTGTCGATGTCAATAATGGCGAAAATCATAGTGAAGATTGCAAGCACGTTGAAAAATCCGTTGTAGGAACGTAATTGCAATCGGTAGTTCATTATTTTAATAATGTTGATGAGTCCGAAAGTAGTACCGATGATGATGGTCAGAGCCAAATTAATGGCGGTGTTCAGATTCAGTACGTTGCTGTAGTGCTCAAAGCTGATGTCCAATGCCGGGAAAGAGATGCTTTCCAACGGAATTAGGTTGAAACCGATGCCAATCCAATAGGGAGTGACCAGCCCCAAAAGCATTGCCAATACGTTTTTGAATGAGAACAACTGCATTTGCCCGAAACCGATGAAGAACGGAACAATGAAGAACAATACTGAATATTGGAAGATACTTGCAAACGAAAGAATCAGTGAAATCAAAAATACATAGCTGCGGCTTGTAAACTCTTGATAGCCAGAAAAGAGAATAAATGAGCAGACTAAAACGATGATACTCATTGCCATATCGGCAGGAGCAGACATCAAGATGTCGGGGTTGGCCAAAGACGACAATAGGAGGGCTGAAGCATAAATGACCGTAAACTCACGGATAAAGGCGAATTTGGTGTTTAGCATTCCCATGAGCATTCCGGTAGCACCTATGGCTACAATCCCCATTGTTCCCAACATGTTTTTATCCAACATAATGGTGATGCCTTGTAGGGTAGTGGTCAGACCATTGTATTGGTGAGCCGTTTCTCTGCAAGAGAACCAAAGCAATGCCATTGCTAATAGCACTGTGATGAACATGGTGCAATACAGGCAATAGCGGCTGTTGATAAAACTGTTAAGTTGGTGACTACTCATTTACGATGTATGATTCTTTGAATTTACGGGCGTATTCTTTTTTCACGTATGAAACATTGAAATAGAACTCTTTCGGCTTTCTGGGGTCGGTTTCTTCCACAATGATTTGGTCGATGGAATCATTGATTTCCTTGTGGTCAATCACACGCAAGCCTGCAAAGTTGGCAATGTTATATTCGTGTACCGGGCTGATGACCACCCACGGACTTTCCAATTTGCCTGTACCTGAAGAAAGAATGGCTTGGATAAGGTGGTTCAAGCGGTATTGCCAGATGGATGCCAACGCATTTTTCTTTTTGGTTTTCAATGCGTAGATATAGAATTGCATTTGGTTAAGGTCGAAAGGCACGTCAGCCAAGCTCAATTCTGCATATTTAATGATGGTATCGCATTCTGCACGCGTCAAAGTCTTGTTGTAGTACAACGGTTGGATTTTGGTAGAGAATTCCGAGATACGATATGGATTGTAGTCCTCTTGGAAAGTATAGCCGTAGTAAAGGTGGCGATATTCGTTCAAGGACATGTTGGTATCGTTTTGTTGGAATTTTCTCCAAAGAGTCTTGTATAACAAGTGATATTTTGAAATAGAATCGGGATTTTGTGTATTTTGCTTGATTTCTTCCATGTTGGGAGTAACAGGAACAAACTTGTTCTTTTTGTCAGCACTGAAAGAAGTAAAGGATGAGATGATAATCCCAATTAATATGATAGTCAAAATTTTTTTCATTTGAGTTTCGTCGTTTTTGTTCTAAGCATGTTGAATCATAGTTACTTCAAGAATAATTCCCAACATGGCAATCGTGATGATAGTAGGCAGACCTTTAGCCATGAAATATTTGAAGAAAGGAGCCATTGGACGCAATGCATCGCCTTGTTTTGTGCGGGAATAGGCTATCAGTCCCAATAATGCACCTACGCAAGTACCGATAATCATCGGACTATAGCCGACGGTCGTTCCTGCGAACATGCCTGCTATAGCACCAATGGTGATATGGCGTAAACCGCGGGTAGATTTGACCAGCGCTTCCTGTTGTATGGAAGTGATAACGATGATAATCATAGTCAGTATGCCCCAATATGACAGCATCACATTCGGGAAATCCAAGTATCCGCTCCATTGCATCAACCACACAGCGCCGTAGGCGGTAATGACTGAAGGAATGTACGGCTTCAGACATAAAAACACGGACAATAATATCAGTATTATTCCTAAAATAAACAATGTAATTTCCATTGCTTACAAAAATACACTATTTATTGCTTTTAGGCAACAGGATAAAGGTAAGTCCGTCGCTTTTTTTGTTTAATTAAGAATAGCGTTTAGACGCAGAGCAGGATGATGACTTGCGCTATGATGACACGGATAAACATGCCCATCGGATAGACAGTGGCGTAGGAAACGGCAGGAGCGTCGCCTTCAATAGAGTCGTTGGCGTAGTTTAACGCCATCGGGTTTGCCATGCTTCCGCAAAGAATACCGCAGGTTTCGCTGAACTTGAATTTGAACAGGCGCATAGCCATTACCCCGACAATCAATACCGGAACCATAGTCAATACGACACCGAATGAAATCCAAATCAAACCTTGTGGACCGACCAATGTTTCGAAGAAATTAGCACCGGCATCCAATCCCAGACAAGCCAAATACATGGAAAGGCCAATACCGCGCAACATCAGGTTGGCACTGCGAGTGGTATAAGTGACCATGTGAAGACGTGGACCGAATTGTCCCATCAACAGTCCGGCGACAATAGGACCACCTGCCAATCCAAGAGTAACAGGCATTGCACTGCCCGGCAATACGATAGGAAGAGAGCCCAAAGCCAATCCCAGGAAGATGCCTAAGAAGATAACGGCCAAGTTTGGCTCTTTCAATGAACCGACGCGGTTGCCAATCATTTTTTCGGCTTCGTTGATGTCGCTTGCTGTACCGACAGCGGTCAGACGGTCGCCCATTTGCAACACCAAGTCGGGAGTTGCCAACAGATTGACACCACTACGCAGCACACGAGAAACTGTGATGTTGAAAGTGTTGCGCAAACGAAGAGCCCCCAGCTTCTTGCCGTTGATTTCACGGCGTGAAACGATGATGTGGCGGGATTCAATATTGCGGTCAATTTTGTTCCAGTTATCGAAGTGATTCCAATCCTTGTTTTCCTTTTGACCGAATAATAGTGCAAGGTCTTCCACATCCTTTTTTGTAGTGATGACCATGATACGGTCGTCTTGTTGCAGACGGATGTCAGCGGTAGGCATCAACAGACTCTTGTCTCTCCAAATGCGTGAAATGATGAATTTGGCAGGACTGGCGTGTTGGGTGTCGAAAATAGAATGCCCCACGATGCCGGGATTGGTAATCTTGAATGTAGCGATATAAGTTTGTTGTCCGCTGTCGGGAACACGTTCCGTCAAGTCAGACTTTCTTGCAAAGAGTTTGCGTAGAATAATCATGGCGAAAATCACGCCCACTACACCAAACGGATAAGTGATGGCACAACCCAAGGCTGCCGAATTGGCGGACATGCCCAGTTGTTTCAATGTCTGTTGTGCGGCTGCAAGTGCCGGTGTATTGGTAGTTGCACCACAAAGTACCCCCGTGATGCTGTCTATACCATAGTCAAATCCGATGCTGATGCCCACGGCAAGCAATGTGCCGATGAGGATAAGGATAAGTCCCACTATGTTCATTCTCAAACCGCCTTGACGGAAAGAACTGAAGAAACCAGGACCTACCTGCAAACCTAAAGCATATACAAATAAAACCAAACCGAAACTTTCGGCGTAATTAAGCATTTGCGAATCAATTGACAGCCCTAAATAACCGGCAAAGATACCTACGAAAAACACAAATGTGATACCTAAAGAGATACCAGCCACACGTAGTCTTCCCAAGGCTATTCCGGCTGAAATAATCATCGCTATAATCACAACAGCTTGTATGGCTGAGTGTGAGAATAAAAATGTTTCTAACCATTCCATGGTGCAAAGATACAAACTTTTGATATTACCGATTCCGTTTTGCAGAATTTTTGTATAGTTAAACTTCAAATAACCATAAAAAAGAGTTCGACAAACTTTGTCGAACTCTTTATATGTTAGGAGATTAATGTGAATTAAAGGCCGAATGCTTCTTTCACTTTGTCCACGTAATCCAATTTTTCCCAAGTGAACAATTCCACTTCCATAGTCTTGTCGCCATTGTATTTTGAGTAGAATGTTTTCTTGATGGTTTGAGGCTTGCGTCCCATGTGTCCGTAAGCGGCAGTTTCCTGATAGATAGGAGTGCGAAGTTTCAAGCGTTTTTCGATGGCAGCAGGGCGCATGTCGAAGATTTTTGAAACTTTTTCAGAGATTTCAGCGTCTGTCATGTTGACTTTTGCTGTGCCGTTAGTGTTCACACACAAGCTGACAGGTTCTGCAACACCGATAGCGTAAGCCACTTGTACCAATGCTTCGTCAGCTACACCTGCTGCTACGATGTTCTTGGCAATGTGACGAGTTGCGTATGCTCCTGAACGGTCCACCTTTGAAGGATCTTTGCCTGAGAATGCACCACCACCGTGAGCGCCGCGACCACCGTAAGTATCTACGATAATTTTACGGCCTGTCAAACCTGTATCACCGTTAGGACCGCCGATAACGAATTTTCCTGTCGGATTGACGTGTAATTTCAATTCGCTGTCAAACATATCTTGGATGTGTTGAGGCAATGTGGCAATCACACGAGGAAGGAGGATGTTCTTGACATCATCATAGATTTTGTCAAGCATTTCCTTGTCAGCCACCAATTGGGCTTCTTTAGTGTTGTCCTTAGGAGCAACGAAGTCATCGTGTTGTGTGCTGACTACGATAGTGTGGATTCTTACAGGTTGGTTCTTTTCGTTGTACTCTACTGTTACTTGGCTCTTTGAGTCAGGGCGAAGATAAGTCATTACTTTGCCTTCACGACGGATCTTGCTCAATTCAATCAAGATTTTGTGTGCCAAGTCAAGTGTCAACGGCATATAGTCTTCAGTTTCGTTAGTAGCGAAACCGAACATCATTCCTTGGTCACCTGCGCCTTGTTCTTCTTCCACTTCGCGTTCAACACCACGGTTGATGTCGTCAGATTGTTCGTGGATAGCGTTCAAGATACCGCAAGAGTCACCATCGAATTTGTACTCGCTTTTGTTGTAACCGATTTCGTTGATGACACGGCGTGTAGTATCCATCAAGTCGATATAAACGTCTGATTTTACTTCTCCGGCAATCACTACTTGACCTGTAGTAACCAATGTTTCGCAAGCTACTTTTGAATTTGGGTCGTAAGCGATTAGTTTATCAACGATAGCATCGGAGATTTGATCGGCCACTTTGTCAGGATGGCCTTCTGAAACTGATTCAGATGTGAATAAATAATTCATTATTTCCAATTTGTTTTAAAGTGGAAAGCTAAACTGTCTCGTGAATAAGTTGTAACGGGATTTGCAGTTTTAGCATTTTTTTATGTGGTTGCAAGCAGCCAAATTTTTCCACAGGGTTAGTATTTTGAGTTTGCAAAGGTAGGCATTTTACCTTTTAACTGCAATTATTTTAAGAATATTTAAATCAAATTTGATGATGGAACACCGCGAAATACAGAGGTTTAATGCATTTATCGGGCTTTGTATAGGGCGTTTTCAGGTAATAAAGATTATCTTTGTGGCATGAAAAAAACTCTTTATGTCTCTGATTTGGACGGTACATTGCTGAATAGTGATTCAGTGATTTCTCAAACATCGGTCGATATCATCAACCACTTGATAGAAAAGCGTAATGTTATGTTCTCGATTGCCACAGCGCGTACCCCGGCAACGGTAGTTCCGTTGATGGAGAGCATTAGAAGCAATCTGCCTTATGTTGTGATGACAGGAGCAACGCTTTGGGACAATGGCTTTGTGAATCAGCAATATATGCGTAAGGAAGAAGTGAACTGTTTGTCCGACATTTGTAAACGCCACGGCTTGCGACCGTTTTTCTATACCTATTGCGACAAGAAAATACGTTCCTATCATTCTCCTAAAATGGATGACTACGAATCCAATTTTGTGGCATTACGCGCCAATTCACCGATTAAGGAATTTGTTTTCGACGATGTAATTCCCGAAAAGGATAAGGAACACGCTATGTTGATGTTTGCTACGGGTGATTATGAGGAAATGGGTGTGGCCTACGAAGAGGCAAAGAGCAAATTGCCTTGCTCGATGACTTATTATCGTGATATTTACGACCATTCAGTCGGCTTCTTGGAAGTGATGGCGGAAGGCGTTTCGAAGGCAGTTGCTGTTGAACACTTAAAAAAACAGGTGGGTGCAGACCGTTTGGTGGTATTTGGAGACAGTCCTAACGACTTGTCGATGAAAGCGGTAGCTGATTTGTTTGTCGCTCCCGAAAATGCTTCCGACGAGGTGCTGAAAGTGGCTGACGTTATTATCGGTGTCAATAACAGTGACAGTGTGGCGCATTGGTTGGAAAAAGATGTGGATATTTGTGCCCAAGAGAAATAAAATGATTACTTTTGACTATGACTAATATTTATGATAAACGACGATTGTGGAAATGGGCATTCCTTTTGGTCTCTTTGATTTTTGTGTCCATCTTCCTTTATATCTCAACAGAATTGGTTGACGACCTGTCGAAACAGGAACGTGAACGTATGGAGATATGGGCCAATGCCACTAAGCAACTGGCGGCTGCTCCCGTTTTTATGCCAACAGATTCTTTGGGCGCAGAAATGGCATTCGCCATGTCGGGCAACGACTTTGATTTCCTTCTTGATATCATTGAGGGAAACCGCAATATTCCTGTACTTTTGATTGACAACAACGACAATATTCTACAATATCGTAACTTCAGACTTCCGGAAGAATTAGACAGTCTTGCGCCTTATGATTTGTCGGAAAAGAACCGTGTGTTTTTGGAAAACAAGCTGGCGGCATTGAAACAGACCAAAAATCACATTGTCATAAATATTGATGCCAGTACCCAACAACATCTTTATTATGAAGATTCCACCTTGTTGAAACGTATTTCCTATTTCCCTAACATTCAGTTGGCGGTGATGGTCATCTTCGTGCTCATCGTGTATTTTGCTGTGATGAGTACCAAGAAAGCTGAACAGAATAAGGTGTGGGTAGGGCTTTCCAAAGAAACGGCGCACCAGTTGGGAACGCCTATCTCCTCTTTGATGGCATGGGTGGAAATGCTCGATGCCAGTGGAGTGGACAAGGAAATTGTTGACGATATGAACAAGGATGTGAAACGATTGTCGATGATTGCCGACCGTTTTTCAAAAATAGGTTCCAAACCTGAAATGGAATTGGCTTATATCTGTGAGGCTGTTACCAAAGGGTTGGAATATATGCGTGCGCGTATTTCTTCCAATGTGGAATTGAATATTCATTTGCCCGAAAACGATTGCGGTGTTAGATTGTGTCTGCCGTTGTTTGAGTGGGTGATGGAGAACTTGGCGAAAAATGCCGTTGACGCTATGCGCGGTTGCGGACATTTGGACGTGACAGTAGGCTACGATCATCAAAAAGCATATATCGAAGTGGCAGACTCCGGAAAGGGGCTGTCGAAGAAAAACTTCAAGAACGTGTTCAATCCCGGATTCACCACAAAAAAACGCGGTTGGGGCTTGGGCTTGACTTTGGCAAAACGTATCATTGAGGAATATCACGGAGGAAAAATATTTGTGAAATCCTCTGAAATCAATGTCGGTACAGTATTCCGCATCGAATTGCCAATCATCACCAACGAATAGCGGATGCTCCGTTTCTGACAATGCTTTGCGCCGTGGTTTAAACCATTGGTGTATAAATGGGTATATTTATTATATGATGTCAAACTTGATACAATGGAAAAAATATTATCGTCTTTAAAACAAACCATTAAGGGATTACTCAAGCGTTACCCGATGGAGACGCTGATAGCCCTTATCTCGCCATTTGTCTTTGGTGATTCTCTGGTACTTTTTGCTCCCATCGTAATTTTGTTGGTCAATGTGTTGAGCAATACGTTTACAGGCAAATTCAGGTCGTTGTATTTCCTTTTGACCTTGATTATACTGCTTGTTGTTGCTAACCTCAAAAACTACTATTTGCGTGAAATCGTTTCTATATTATATGTGTCGGTGTCGGTGGTGCTTTTGTTCTTGTCGCATCACAAGTCGAAAGAACCGGAAGAATACATGGCTCGTTTCTTTGAAAAGGGCGAGATGCTATTCTTGGCTTTTCTGACTCTTGCACTATTCTATACCGCAGCTTCCTATATCTTTGATTTGGCAGGCTATCCGTTGAAAGAGGGTACTGACTATTTTCCTGTTGTCATGATGCTCCTTTTTGCCGAAACCCTGTTGGTTTGCTTTTGGTATAGAAACCGAACCGAACGCGGAGCGTTTCATAAGATTTTCGGCTATGTGGTCAATTTTGCCCTGCCTGCGCTGACTTTATCCATAACTGTTGTGCTCTACATTGCGTTGCTTTCCTTTATTGTCAAGGACAATTTCTACTCCTATGGCTATATGGAAATCACTCTGTTGGCAATCGTGCTGGGTATGATTTACAAATTGTCGATAGGGCACTACAGCAAGACTTTCTTCACCAAGATTTTCAAGTCTTTCCCGATGATAGTAATCCCATTGCTGTTTGGCTTCTGGATTAGTCTGTTTGAAGAAATTGAGCAATATCGTTTTACTGAAACGCGAGTGTTTCTTCTCATCAGTGGACTTTTGGCAACTTCCTATGTCGTTTGGATGCTGTTGAAGAAAGAAGTACCGTTCCGCCGTATGTTCATTTCCGTTTTCTTGGTGTATTTGGTGTTTACTGTCATACCTCCGCATTTTGCCCATTATATAGGTATGCAGTCGCAAATCGAACGCATGACGCTGCAAGCACAGAAAATGGGTATGATTGATGCCGAAGGAAATTTGACCGTTGAAGACAAGAACTTTTCAGGAGAGGATGTCGTGTTGTTGAAGGATATCTGTCACTATGTGACGGTTCATGGCGTTGAGGAGGATTTGGACGAAAATACCCGAAAACTGGTGGATTTTCTGAATCAATATTCTTTGATGAAATAGGTTGAAAAACTTGTCTTGTCGTTCTAATTGGCTGTTATTTCTATGAATTTAAGACCTTTAATGCTTAAATGTCAGAAATTTGAGGGAGAATTTGTTTAATTAAAGAAATTTTTCTTAAATTTGCATCCGATTTAAAATAATAATTAGAACACGCTTATGAAAGCATTTGTATTTCCCGGTCAGGGAGCTCAATTTGTCGGAATGGGTAAAGACCTTTACGACAACAACGCTACAGCAAAAGAATTATTTGAAAAAGCAAATGAAATCTTAGGTTTCCGCATTACGGACCTTATGTTTAATGGAACTGAAGAAGACCTTCGCCAAACCAAAGTAACACAACCTGCTATTTTCCTACATTCTGTAATCCTTGCCAAAACAATGGGTGAAGAATTCAAACCTGATATGGTCGCAGGTCACTCTCTTGGTGAATTCTCTGCATTGGTTGCAGCAGGTGCACTATCTTTCGAAGATGGTTTGCGTTTGGTGGCTACTCGTGCAATGGCTATGCAAAAAGCATGTGAAGCTCAACCTTCTACAATGGCTGCTGTTCTTGGTCTAACTAACGAACAAGTTGAAGATATTTGTAACTCTATAGATGAAATCGTTGCTCCGGCTAACTACAACTGCCCGGGACAAATTGTTATCTCAGGTGTTGAAGCCGGTATCGACGCTGCTTGCGAAAAAGCGCTTGCCGCTGGTGCTCGCCGTGCTTTGAAATTGAAAGTTGGTGGTGCATTCCACTCTGTATTGATGCAACCTGCTCACGCTGAATTGGCTGCTGCTATCAATGCTGCTCAATTCCAAACTCCGGTTTGCCCAATCTACCAAAACGTAGATGCATTGCCTCACACTAATCCTGAAGAAATCAAGGCTAACTTGATTGCTCAATTGACTTCTCCAGTAAAATGGACTCAATTAACTCAGAAGATGATCGAAGACGGTGCTGTTGAATTCGTAGAATTAGGCCCGGGTGCAGTTCTTCAAGGTTTGATTCGCAAAATCAGCCGCGAAGTTGCTACTTCAGGTCGTCAATAATCAGAAGATTGTTTGATAATTATACGCGAACGGGGAGAAACATTATGTTTCTCCCCGTTCTTTTTTTGTGTCCAAATGAATTTTTTGAAAATAATTGCTAATCTTTGTAGTAAATGGAGTTGCCCGTACGTCTAACGGGTAAAAAAGAAGAAAATCTTAGAACTTTATTATGGAAAAAGAATTTGAGAAAGTCGTCAAGACCTATAGCAATACAATATATACGGTTTGTTATATGTTCTCGAACGACAACGATGAAATCAACGACCTCTTTCAGGAGACCTTGATTAATCTGTGGAAGGGATTTCCCAATTTTCAAGGTAAGAGCAATGTCTCTACTTGGATTTGGAGAGTGGCATTCAACACCTGCATTTCCCAGCAACGGAAGAAAAAGAGCCATTCGACGCAGCAACTCTCCATTGACATCAACCTGTTTGAAGATAGGGATGAAGACACCAAGCAAATCCAGATGCTCTATCGGCGGATTCATGCCCTACAGCCATTTAACCGTGCCATTGTGCTGTTGTGGCTGGAAGGGGTGAACTATGAGGAGATTGGTGAGATTGTAGGTATCACGGCAAAGAATGTTTCCGTACGCCTTTATCGCATCAAGGAAGAATTAAAGAAAATGTCAAACAGTAAAGATTAGTCAACTATGGAAAAATTGAATGATAATTTGGAATTTCAGGAAATGCGTGACCAACTGAATATGTTGAAACGTAAATTGGAAAATGAACAATTGTTGAACGAACAACTGTTGCGTAAGACAATGAACACCAATATTTCAAGCTTCAGACGCGAACGCTGGACAATTCTATTGGTACTTCCTATCCTTGCTCTGTTTTATTTTGTATTAAAGATGTCGTTGACGTTTGTATTGGTCACAGCGGTTTTCTTTCTGCTTTCTATTATACTGACTCATTACGATTGGAGGGGATTGCGCAAAAAAGATTTTATGTCGGGAGACTTGTGTGAAACAAGTCGCAGACTCATCCGTTTGCATCGCAATAACCAACGTTGGCTGTTCTTCAGTATCCCTTTTCTGATTCTTTGGTATATATGGTGGACCATTGAATTGAATTCCCAGGGCAATTCCGATTTTGTTTCAGGTGCAATAGTGGGTGGTATTGTCGGTGGTGTCTTCGGTAGTGTTTGTGGGGTATATTATTATCGCAAGAAACAACGTGCCATCAAGGAGACCATCCAACAAATTGAAGATCTTACAAAAGAATAAAAAAGTGCGGGAGATATATTGTATATCTCCCGCACTAAATTGTTTATTGTCAGTTATTTCTTTCCCCAAGTATAAGTGTATTTTGCACTTTGATGAATGTTTGAACCTGTATCTTCACGCACATCCTTTTCGTTTGGCGTAATTATGCCGTCTTCATTCAAGTCTTTAAATGAATAATTAGTAAAGTAGGTGACAAGTGTCTCTTCGTAGTGTGTGTAGCTTTGGATAATTTTCCTTTTTCGTCATAGGTAAATCGGGCTGTTTCCTCCGTCAGGTTCATCATCACCACCGCAGAATGAAAAACCTGCGCAAAGCATCAAGAATACTAATCCGAAGCCGAAATAATTTCATAATCTTACTTTTTTTAAGGATCTTAATAAATCTTTTTCAATCCCCAAATATGATAATAGAAAAGGCGATGTCGTATTTCCCCGACATCGCCTGTATTTTTAATTGATTTGAATCAATTAAATGTCTTTTCCGTAAGCACGACGGCGTTTGTGTTGTTCTGTCTCGAAATATTGCCATTGAGACTGAACTTTGGTGTTCAATTCCAATTCCGGATTGCTTTCGGCATATTTGAACCCGTATTTTTGGAAATATGGAATCAAGTCAGTAAACAAAAGGGCATTGACACCTTTGTTCTGATATTCTTTCTTGACGGCTACCAACATTAAATCAACAGTGTCTGTCACGTTGAAATACATGGCACGCATCAAGTGATACCAGCCGAACGGCAATATCTTGCCTTTTGCCTTCTGCAAAGCTCTTGACAAGTCAGGAATGGCGATACCCAAACCGACAAGGTTGTCGTCCTGGTCTTTGATAACTGTCAACAAGTCCAAACGTACCATACCTATATAATATTTCACGTAATAGTCAATTTGGTTGTCCGACAACTTGGTGTATTCAAACAAGTCTGCGTAAGCCTCGTTGATAAGGTCGAACAATGGACGGCCCACTTCGGCTACTGCTTTCTTGGAATCCTTGTACTTGATGATTCGCAAGTTGTATTTCTTTTGAACGATTTCGCTGATACGTTTGTGCTTTTCAGGAATGGCATCTGGAACTTTAATGCGGAATTCCACCCAGTCGGCACGTTTCTCAAATCCCATCTTCTCCAAATGTTGGGGATAGTAAGGGTAGTTGTAGATAGTTGCCATTGTTCCGATGCGGTCAAAACCTTCGACCAACATTCCTTCATGGTCCATATCGCAGAATCCGAACGGGCCAATTATAGTGTTCATGCCTTTTTCCTTACCCCATGCGATGGCTGCATCAAACAAAGCCTTGCTCACTTCGTAATCGTCGATGAAATCCACGAAACCGAAACGTACGGCTTTTTGGTGGTGAGTCTCGTTGGAACGGTGTTGGATGATGGCTGCAATTCTACCCACAGGTTTCCCGTCGCGGAAAGCCATGAAATATTCGGCGTCGCAAAGTTCGAATGCCGGATTGAATGCTGGGTTTAGTGTGTTTACCTCATCAATTACCAATGGTGGTACAAAGCAGTCGTTTCCCTTGTAAAGGTCAATACCAAATTGCACAAACTTCTTGAGTTCTTTTTTTGTTTTAGGGATAACCCTTATTTCTACTGACATAGATAGTGTTTTAATAATTTTCTGAATCCGATGCGTTAGATTAATATCCCAAAGCTACATTGTCAATCCATATTGTCTGATCGATAGTTCCCTCATACGCAGTACCACATCCTGCTGAGAACATCATAATCATGTGTGTTGGGGTTGCATTCTCATCTGCCCAACCCACTTCCTGAACAGGTTTCATTTGTCCTTTCTTGTTGTGTGAATAGTAAGGACGGTCACTGGCAACCAAGTTCATATAAGGTTTATAAAATGATTCTTTGGTGATGTCGCCATAGTGGATTTCCAACTTATGGCCGTTTACCCAACCCGGACTGCTCTTATAGAAGCGTTCGCGGCCTGTACCCACACGTTTGGCGTAGATGTTGCCGTCTTTGTCTTCCCAGCGTTGTTGAAGAAGGATGAATACCTCGCAGGCATTTTTGCGACCTTCCAACACTTTCTTGCTGCCGAAGCCACTTGAGTAAATCATTTTTGCACCTTCCGGTACATATACTTTATAGTCGTATTGAAGATATTTCGGACGTTTGTTGAACGGAACGCCCATATCCAACTTTGAGTAAGGGCTCTTGGTGTTTTTCACCGGTTCCATCATCTTTCCTAAATAGATACTGCCCGATACAAGTACGTCAAGATTGATGATTCCCAAGGTTTTCACGTGTTCCATGATGGTGGAAAGTTTGGCGCAATAGTTGCCTCCGGCACGTTTGTCAGGGAATACGGCATTACTGCCTTTAGAAACACCGGCTACTTTTGCGTAAACGTTTGAAGTAGCCCATGGAGAACCTCCCATGTTGCTGTATGCTTTGTTACCTACGATATGTTGTTTAGGACCGATTTCGTAAAGATCTTTATCTGCTCCACCAATAATGGCAGATTCACTGATGGTACGTTTTATCCATTGTTGAAAATCACCGTATTTTATATTTTCAAGAACTTGAGCTTGTGCAATAAATGTGAAAAACAATAGGATAATTGATAAAAGTGATACTTTTCTCATTGTATTTTAATTTAAAACAGACTTCAAAATTATATAATTTTCACCAATTATTAAAATCGAGGGTTAAAAAAGAGACCTTTAGTAGGTTTTAGAGCCCTTATGAATGACAAAAAAATGAAGTTGGATAAATCGGACTCCGTTAATCAGTTTTTTCAAATATAGAATCTATTGTGATACCTTTTTATCGATGAGCTAAATAACCAAAAATATAAAAAAACAGCCAAAGTCCAATCAAGATACTTCGGCTGTCCTATAATACTGAATAGTTTTCTTCTATTTAATCTTGTTGAGATAGAATTCTCTGAAATCTGTCCATTTGTAGAATGGGAACATATCGGTTTTTACAGGAACTTTGGCTTCACGTTCGTTGTAAAGCACTTTCACGAGAATATCATCTTTTGTACCGTTTTTCTTGTTGAAGAAAATGATTTGAAGGTTGGCAGCCATTGGCGATACTTGCCAGTCGCACCAATATTTATAGGTGTCTTCAATGCTTGGACTTTCCGCTGCAAAGTTGTTGATTTCCATCAAGGCAGCCAAAGGAGTGATGCCGCTGTCGTGACCGAAACGTAAAGTGGCTGCGATATTGGAATCACCGATAGCCTCGTCTGCACTTTCAATGATGTTGCGTACCAAATTTTTGGCATTTCCGGGAACAACGCCTTTACCCAATGGATTGTTGGCTGTCGCCGAATAAAGTTGGTAGTTCAGGCATTGCCATAGGTCGAACAATTCTTCCTTTTCGAAAATGTCGAACAAAGAGTATTTGGTTTCCATGTTCTGCAAGTCGCTGGTAATCCAATACAAGTCCCAAATAAAACTTCTTGGGTTCACTCTCTTGCGAACAAAGTCACTTTTTGAGAATAGGGCAGACATCAAACGGTCTGGTCTGATGTGCTCTTCCTTGAATTTGCGGTATTCTTCAGCCCATGAGCCTGTGCGCATACTGCTGAATTGTTGCGCTTCCGGAGTATGGTTAATCAAATAGCTTACATAGCGTTTGTCCATTTGATAATAGATGTTCAGTTGAGGGTTCATTTCCTTCAAGCGGTCGCAGAAGGCAGCCATACTCATAGCGCAACGGTGAACCAAAGTGGAACGTGCAGAAATGGAGTCTCTGTTTTGGAAAACTTCAGGGAAAGCACGATACATACGTTCGGCAATGCCACGGTGTTGAAGTCGTCCGAGAGGAGTCAATTCACCGCTTGTCCCCTTGGCTTCGGCGCAGATGTCGTGCATTCTGTTTAACACGTCCTTGCCGAGTTCGGTCAACGCGTCTTCTTTTTCAGCTTTAAGAAGAGTTTGGTAAACGCCGTCGTAGTTGTCATACGAAATCAAGAATCTTGAACCATGACGACCGTAGTGGCTGATATAGAATGGGGTGTAACCTTTTGGGGCTTTTGTGTTCAAGCTCTCGGTTACTGGATAGGCATAGTGTACACTTCCTGTCTTTTCAATAGTTGCAAACATTTCTTCTTTTGTGGTTTGTGCAAAAGCACTTACACAAACCAAGGCGATGGAAGACAATGTCAATAGAAATCGTTTTTTCATTATCGGTTGATTTTAATGTTTTCTTATGTGGGGTTTGTTCTGATTTAGGGTACTTGCAGTATCTGATTTCAGGGTAGCACAAAGATAGGTAAAAAGGAGCGAAGCCATAGTGCCGAACACCGCTTTTTTATTTAATTGTATTTAAATTATCATATTATGCCATATATAAAATTAATGTTTTATCTTTGTAGAACAAATTAGTACCATAAAATAATTTAAAATAAAAACTATGAGAAGAACAAAATTTATTCAAGTTGCAGTTGCTTTGTTCGCACTTTTGTTGTTCGTTTCACCAAAGTTGAAAGCTGAAGGTGAATACGCTTGGCCGGCAAACTATGACGGCGTGATGTTGCAAGGATTTTCTTGGGATGCTTATGATGAAACTCAATGGAGTTTATTTTCAGAACAAGCATCAGAAATGTCTAACTATTTCGATTTGGTTTGGGTGCCTAACAGTGGCAAATGTAGCTCAAACCCAAGTATGGGATATAACCCTATCTATTGGTTTACCAACCACAACTCATCATTCGGTACAGAAGAAGAATTGCGTGAAATGATACGTACATTCACCGCTTTCGGTACAGGTGTCATTGAAGATGTTGTAGTCAACCACCGTAACGGTGTTTCAAACTGGACTGATTTCCCTGCTGAAGTTTATAAGGGTGAAACTTACCAATTAGGTTTGGACGCTATCTGCCGTAACGACGAAGTGGCTAATGCACAAGGTCAGGGCAAACCGACAGGTGCTTACGATACAGGTGACAACTTCGATGGTTGTCGCGATTTGGACCACACAAACCCTGAAGTACAACGCCACGTCAAGGCTTATCTTGATTTCTTGAAAAACGATCTTGGCTATATCGGCTGGCGCTATGATATGGTAAAAGGTTTCGGTGGCGAATTCATCAAAATCTATAATGAATCAGCTAAGGCTCGTTATTCAGTAGGTGAATATTGGGACAATTACGATAAAACAACCGCTTGGATTGAAAAAACAGGCCGTCAGTCTGCTGCCTTCGACTTTGAATTCAAATGGGCTTTGGGTAATGCTTTCTCACAACGCAATTTCACTAAATTGGTTTGGAAGAGTGGCTCAAAAGACCAACCTGCAGGTTTGATTCACAACGATACTTACAAACGCTATGCCGTTACATTCATTGACAACCATGATACTTATCGTGAAGCCTCTAAATTCACAGGTGATATTTTGGCAGCCAACGCTTATTTGTTGACTCACCCGGGTACTCCTTGCGTGTTTATGAAACACTGGTTGGAAAACAAGGAAGCTATCAAGAAATTGATTGCTATCCGTAAGTCAGTAGGTATTCATAACCAAAGTAATGTTGATGTTTTGGTCAACTCACGTTCTCAATATGTGGCTAAGGTGACAGGACTTCACGGAGAATTGATTGTGAAAATTGGTATGGGTAGCTACAATCCTGCCGGCTATACAAACAATGACAAGGTGGCTAACGCTTCTGCCTACACTATTTGGACAAAAACTCCTATCAAGAATCTTGACGTGAAACGTCCTGAAGTCAGTTTCTCTCCTGAAGGCGGTTTCTATCAAGGTGGCGTGAAGGTGACTATGACATTGAACAACGCTACCGGTTCTGAATCTATCGCCTATACAGTGGACGGTTCTTTCCCAAGCGCAACCAACGGTACAGTCGTTAAATCAGGTGCAACACTTGACATCACTAAGAAAACCACATTGAGAGCGGTTGCCATTGCTGACGGAAAAATCGTTTCAGGAACAAAATCAGCCGTTTATAAAACAGAATATTTGCCTGTAACTATCTATCTTCAAAAACCATCTTGGAGCACGGTCAACTTCTATGCTTGGAGTGACGAATTCGAAGCTGCTCAATTATTAGGCAACTGGCCGGGCAAGAACATGGCTTCTTCAACAGTTCAACAAGACGGTTACACATGGTACAAATACACTACTCCGGAAACTTGCGATGTGGTCAATATCATCTTCAACAATGGTACAGACCAAACCATTGACATTGTTGGTGTCGAAGGTACAAAATACTTCGTATTGAATGGTACAGAAGGCAAGTCTATCACTGTAACTGACGTTACCAGCCAATTTGGTGGTGTCAGCGATGCCGTAGCCGATGTTGAGGTAGCTGTTTATCCTAATCCTGCTACTGATATGGTATTTGTAAAATCTACACAGGAAGTGGCTACATTCGAAGTTTATGCAGCAAGCGGTGCTTTGGTAGCCCATGCTGAAAATGCATCTGAGTTGAACGTTGCTTCTCTTCAAAACGGATTCTATTTCTATCGCGTTGCCCTTGCCGACGGAACAGTGACACAAGGCAAGTTGTTGAAAAAATAGTAGATACACTTTTATAATATGTAATGCTGTCGAGGCTCTCGGCAGCATTATTTTTTTGCCATTTTCAAATATTCAAGCCATGAGGTTACAGATTGTAAGCAGAATTGTAAATTGATACGAAATGTTGGTGAATTAGAGATAAAACGACATGCAAATATATTGTTTAATTATGTTGTAAAACATAGTAAATGTGAACATTATGTTACAGTGTTAAAAAGCAAAAGGTTAAATAGTTAAATTGTAAGTTAGATGTTTGATAAGTTGTAAATGGTGTTATATTTGCACTCGTGAAAAACTAATGAAAGGAATATAATCCAATATTAGTAGTATTAGACTGACAATTAATTAACAACTTTTGAAAAAATATCTTAAAATCGTTCATCCGAATAGAGATAAATGTTCAATTAATTTAAAAATAAGTATGGATAAATTTGCTGAACGAAGAAAAAATTCTGGTCGTAAGATAGTGGCTGGTGCTACTATTGCGATGTGTTTGTTGGGCAGTTTAGGAACTGGTACTGCGTATGCAGCTCCTAATCCGCAAGTAATTGCCACGCAAAAGGCAACAACTACAATCACAGGAACTGTGAAAGACAAAGCCGGTGAACCTATCGTGGGTGCTAACGTTATGGAACGTGGTACAACCCGTGGTATTGTCACTGACTTGGACGGTAAGTTCAAATTGGACGTTGCCGATGGTGCTACAATTGTCGTGTCATACATTGGTTATGGTACTAAAACGATGAAAGCGACTTCCAATATGGAAGTAGTTCTACAAGATGATAACGCTTTGCTTGACGAAGTGGTTGTCGTTGGTTATGGTCAACAAAAGAAAGTCAACTTGACAGGTGCTGTATCTGTAGTTGACGTAAGCAAGGCTTTGGAAGCTCGTCCACAAACCGATGTGGCAAAAGCGTTGCAAGGAAATATACCTGGCTTGACAATTACATCTACCGATGGTGGTTTGAATTCAAAAGCCAATATCCAAATCCGTGGTTTGGGTACATTGAGTAATAACGAAGTAAGTAATCCGTTGATTGTTGTTGACGGTGTGCCTATCGAAGACCTTTCATTTGTCAATCCTGCTGATATCGCATCAGTTTCAGTATTGAAAGATGCTGCTTCTACTTCTATCTATGGTGCGCGTGCAGCTTTCGGTGTGATTTTGATTACTACCAAAGGCGGTTCCAAAACTGACAAAATCCAAGTTAACTATACCAATAACTTTGCATGGGATACACCAACTGTGATGCCTGACTTCCCTGATGTTCCTACACAAATCAAGGCATTGGGTGCAGCCAACAAGCGTGCAGGTTTGGAAAACGAATTGTTTGGTATGTATTTGGACAAAATGCTTCCATACGCTGAAGCATGGCGCGACCAACATGGTGGCAAGAAAGCCAAATATCGTGAAATGCAACGTTTCCAAAGCATGGACAACGTGGGAGATTACTTTATGAACGATGACGGTTCCGGTGCAATGTACTATGCTGACTGGGACGTAGTTGACATCATGTTCCGTAATTGGGCACCTTCACAGACACATAACTTCAATGTACAGGGTACTTCTGGCCGCACTACTTATTATATGTCTTTCGGCTATAACAAAAAAGAAGGTATCATGGCATTCAATCCTGATGAGAACAAGCGTTTGAACGTGAATGCAAACATTTCTTCAAATATCACTGACTGGTTGCAAGTAGGTGGACGTTTCTCTTACAGTGACAAGAAATATGACTATCCTAACACTCGCCGCTATACTTATCAATACATGTGGCGTTGGGGTAGTTTCTTTGGCCCTTACGGTACAATCAACGGTGAAGACAGCCGAAACGATATTGCTTATTTGAAACAGGCTGGCGAAGGCAGCAACGATGAAAACTTCATGCGTATCGGTGCTTTTGTAAAGGCAAACATCACTAATGATATCACTGTTAATGCGGACTATACCTTTGACTTGACCAATGGTCGTATCAAAGAAGCCAATCTTCCGGTTTACGCTTACAATACTTGGGGTGGCAACATCTCAGCTCCGTCTTATATCGTATCAAACACAGACTTATTCCAACAATCCAACCGTTTGACCCGTCACACTTTGAACGTGTTTGCAAACTATGATCACACTTGGAACAAACATAACTTGAACGTGATGTTGGGTGGTACTTTGGACGGTACGGAATACAATAACTTCTGGGGAAAGAAACGCGACATGAACAGTACTGCCTTCCCTGAATTCCCATTGATGGGTACAGAAAACCAAACTGTCAACGGTGAACACGGACATGGTGCTACTGCTGGTTACTTTGGACGTATTAATTATAACTTCAACGATATTTGGTTGCTTGAATTGAACGGACGTTTCGACGGTTCATCCAACTTCCCTTCCAATGACCGCTGGGCATTCTTCCCATCAGGATCATTCGGCTATCGTTTCAGTGAAGAAAGCTATTTCGAAAATTTGAAGGAAATTATCAACAATGGTAAGTTGCGTGCATCTTACGGTGAAATCGGTAACGAGGCTATCGGTGCAAACAAATTCCGTCAAATGATTTCTTCCGACGGTTCAATCAACTGGCTAAGCCCATCAGGTGTAATCTTGACAGGTTACAATACTCCTGCATTGGTTTCTTCAGACTTGAGTTGGGAACGTATCCAGACATTGGATATCGGTTTGGATTTAGGCTTCTTGAACAATGAATTGACATTAGGTTTCGACTGGTACCAACGTTATACTCGTGATATGTTGGCTCCTGGTAAAGTGCTTCCTGATGTATTGGGTGCAGATGCTCCTTTGACCAATGCTGGTTCTCTTCGTACACGCGGTTGGGAATTGAACATCAATTGGAACCACAGATTCGGCGAATTTGATGTTTATGCAAACTTCAACATCGGTGACTTCAAGACAAAAGTTACTGACTGGTCAGATGACACTCGTCTAATCAACAGTTATTATAGCGGTAAGACTTACGGTGACATTTGGGGATTTGAAACAGACAGATTGTTTACAAAAGACGACTTCGAATTCGACGGCAGTGGTAATATCATAGGCTATAAGTCAGGTGTAGCCAGCCAAAAAGGCTTGGAACAAAACGGTTTCGTATTTGGCCCTGGTGACATCAAGTTTGTTGACCAAAACGGTGATGGTGTAATTGACGGCGGTAAAGGTACAGACAATGACCATGGTGACTTGAAGGTGATTGGTAACTCAACTCCTCGCTATCAATATAGTTTCCGTATCGGTGGTTCTTGGAAAGGAATTGATTTGGATATGTACTTCCAAGGTGTAGGCAAGTGCGACGCTTGGACACAATCAGCATTCGTAATGCCGATGATGCGTGGCGCAGATGCTATCTACGAAAATCAAACTGACTACTTTACTGAAGAAAAACAAAACTACGGTGCATTCTATCCTCGTATGTGGCCGGGTAACGCAGGTTATGGTACAATTTCCGGTTTGGCAAGAGGTAATCACAACTTCTATCCTCAAACAAGATACTTGGTTGACCAATCTTACTTACGTTTCAAGAACTTGACTGTAGGTTATACTCTTCCTCAAGACCTAACTCGTAAATGGTATATCGAAAAATTGCGTGTTTATTTCAGTGCAAACAACCTTTGTGAGTTAATCAACAACAGTATTGCTCCTATCGACCCTGAGGTGAACGGTAGTGAAAATACAAGAGCTGGTGGCAATGACTTGGCAAACGGAACATGGGGACGTATCGAACCTATGACACGTACAGTCTCTTTCGGTTTACAAGTAACATTCTAATAATCTGACAAAAAGGTTAAGAATTTAAAAATTGAATATTATGAGAAATAAAATATTATTATACGGTATGATGCTCGTTGGAGCCGCATCTTTCTCCAGCTGTAACGACACATTGGATAAAGAGCCTTTGGATGGTTTCCAAAATAGTCCTGAATTCTGGAACAACGAACAAACTGTCGAAGGCTATGCGAATAAATATTACGAAAACTTTACCGGTTACGGTAATGCCGGAGGTCAAGGTTTGTTTTATTTCAAGACATTAAGTGATGACCAGGCAGGTAATGCATTCTCTGATTGGACTTTTGTGAATATCCCTGCCAAGTCAAGCGACTGGAGAGGCATATATGATGAAATCCGTCGTGCCAATGTGATGATTCAAGGTATGCAGAACTCAAGCATGAAAGAAGACGAGAAGAATCATTGGTTAGGTGTGGCACGTTTGAACCGAGCATTCCAATATTTCGACTTGGTTCGCAAGTTCGGTGACTGTCTATGGTTGGATCGTCCGCTTGACCCGAAAGATTCTCAATTCTTGTATGGCAAACGCGATGACCGAGACGAAGTTATGGACAAAGTACTTGAAGACTTGGACTTTGCTGTGGACAACATCAAGGGCTCAAGCTCAAAGACTACTTGGTCACGTAACATGGCATTGGCTATGAAGGCCGACATTTGTTTGTGGGAAGGTACATTCCGTAAATATCGTAACCCTAACGAAGGACAAAAAGCTCCTGACATGGAAGGTTCAAAGAAATTCTTGAATGAATGTGTCAACGCTTGTACTCCTTTAATGCAAGAATATACATTGAGCGACAGCTACCGTGCCATCTACAACTCAGAGTCATTGATGGACAACGAGGAAATTATCTTCTGCAAGCAATATAAGGAAGACATTTTCCAACATTCAACCATTGACTATACTTGTTCTTCTACTCAAATCAGCGGTATGACAAAAGATGCGTTCGACGCTTATTTGTTCAAGGACGGAAAACCATTGGCACTTACTGCTGAGGATAAGGACGATGCCGGTGTAGTTGATGCTCAAGGTCATATTTCAATCAGTGCTCTTTTGGAAGTTCGCGATGCCCGCTTGCGTGAAACTATCGACCCGTTCGTGATGTATCCGGGTAACACTTGGAAACGTACAAACGATGGTATGGAAATGACATCTTCAACAGGTTATGGCGTTTGCAAATACGATAACATAGACATTCCATTGAAACACCGTAACCAAACAGGTTCTAACTATACCGATGCTCCTATCTACTGGTTGTCAGTGGTATATTTGAACTATGCTGAAGCAAAAGCAGAATTGGGCACATTAACTGATCAGGATTTGGACAACTCAATCAACAAACTTCGTGACAGAGCAGAACTTCCTGCTTTGACAGTGGCTGTAGGTTATGACGACCCTGCAAACAACATGGGTGTTTCTTCATTGATTTGGGAAATCCGTCGTGAACGTCGTTGTGAGTTGATGTTTGATAATTGGTTCCGTTATTGGGATTTGATTCGCTGGCACCAATTGGATAAATTGGATTCAACAAAATATCCAAACATTATGTTAGGCGCAAATGTAAGCAATGCTACAGGTGTTACTGTCCCTGTTAAGGGTAACTACTTGGACGGCTCAAAAGGTAAAGTCCGTACATACGAACCTAAGCATTACCTATATCCTATCCCAAGTGGCCAACTACAGTTGAACTCTGCATTAGGTCAAAACTACGGATGGAACTAAAATCCAAGATAAAATAATTCACTTAAAGCGCATCCTTCGGGGTGCGCTTTTTTGTTTTATTATAATAGAGATTGGATATAATTTACTATCTTTATATCTGACCTAATTGATGGTTGTTAGTTGTCATTTGTTGAGAACTAAGAATGGATATGGGGCGTATGGATGATTATTGTTTGATAAATTCAGAATATTATGAGAAAACAAATTGTATTTAGTTTAGTTTGCACTGTGGTAATGGTTTTGGGAATATCATCGTGTCAAGAAAAGCCACAACAAATTCCGATGCCAGTTCCGGCAACGGCTTATGAATCGACTTCTTTTAAATTATATCCTACGGAGAATATTTGGACTTTCTTAAAGTTGGATACACGAACAGGTCAACTTTGGCAAGAGCATTGGAGTATAGATGAAAAAAGTTCACAAGTTGAGTTGGTGTTGTCTGATGCAATATTGGCTGAAGGAAAAACTAATGGGCGTTTTGAATTATATCCAACCAAGAATTTCTATAATTTTATTTTATTGGACAAGGTCTCGGGAAGTACATATCAAGTTCAATGGAGTTTTAAGGAAGAGCAGAGAGGTGTAATTCCAATTTCAGGACAATAGTGCTTTAATGTATATTTATGGCGCATCAGAAAATGGTGCGCCATTCTTTTTTGCTGATTTCCACGGATTTTTAGGCTTAAATTGTTATATTTGTACTATCATAGAGTGGTATGTGCCTGCGGGTGAGAAATCACGGTGGGATGCACGGCTCTATGATTCGAGTCTTTGCATGAAATAAAGGTTTGTGAATATGTACGAATGGAATAAACATTTAATCACAGAAAAAGCTACACTGCTTGATGCACTTTGCAAGTTGAACGAGTTGTCGGGGCAGAACATGGTGCTTCTTGTTTTGGATAAGGATGAGCGCATGGTCGGCACGCTTACGGATGGTGATATCCGAAGGGCGTTGATTGCCGGAAAGGAAACAGATGTGTCGGTGGAAGAAATCATGCACCGCTCGTTTGCTTTCTTGAATGCGGGAAACATTGATTTGGCGAAAGTGCGTGAAATCAGAGAACGTAAAATTACATTGGTCCCTGCCTTGAATGAGGACGGGCATATTGCCGAGGTTTACGACTTTACAGAATTCCATTCCATACTTCCTTTGGATGCCGTATTGATGGCAGGAGGCAGGGGTGAACGCTTGCGTCCGTTGACATTGACCACACCGAAACCGTTATTGAAAATCGGCGACAAGCCTATCATCGACTATAATGTTGAGGAATTGGCACGCAATGGCATTCGTCATATTTCAGTCACTACTAACTATCTTGCCGAACAGTTGGACGAACACTTTGCTACGCCTGTGGGTGGAGTGGACGTGAAATGTGTCCGTGAGCCCGAAAAATTGGGTACAATCGGTTCGTTGGCATTGGTAAAGGATTTCTATCACGACAATATTCTTGTGATGAATTCCGATTTGCTGACTACCATCAACTATGAGGATTTGTTCATGTTCCACGTTGAGAAAAATGCCGACATGACGGTAGCTGCCATCCCTTATATGGTTTCCGTACCGTTTGCCATTTTCAAGTCAGACGGCACGAATATCTGCGGTTTGGAAGAGAAACCGACCTACAACTATTATGCAAATGCAGGTATCTACATCATTCGTAAATCAGCATTGAAATATATTCCAGAGGCGGTGGTTTATGATGCAACCGATTTGATTGAAGATTTGATTGCAGATAGGAAAAAAGTGGTTTATCATCCCATCAACGGAATGTGGATGGACATTGGTTCGCCCGACGACTTCCGTCATGCACAGGAAATAGTGAAGAATAAACAATTATCGAATTTATAAAAATAGAATATGTCAGATAGACCTTTGATTTTTGTGACCAACGATGATGGCGTAAATGCCGAGGGCATACATCGTTTGGCAGAAAGTGTTATGGATATGGGTGAAGTGGTGATGGTCGCTCCCGACGGACCTCGTTCGGGTGGCTCTGCTTCGTTGACTGTCGGTCAGCCGTTGCGTGTCACTGCTCATGGACGATGGAAAGACGTGACAAAGTATTCCATCAACGGAACTCCTGTGGATTGTGTAAAACTGGGTTTGTCAATGGTGGTGAAACGTCGTCCTGCCGTCGTGTTGTCGGGTATCAACCACGGTGCAAACGCGGGAAATAGTGTGGTCTATTCAGGTACAATGGGGGCTGCTTTCGAAGGTACTTTGCAGGGAATTCCTTCCATTGGCTTCTCTTTGATTCCTTTTCATCCTACCGATGCTGAATTTGAATCTTGTCGCAAATATATCCGCGAATTGGTGGCAAATGCCATTGAAAATGGAACTCCCGACGATATGTGCTTGAATGTGAACTTCCCTGGTGGAGGCAATATCAAGGGTATCAAAAAGGCTCGTTGCTGTCGTGGTCGTTGGGTGGAAGAATACAAGGAATACAAAGATCCGTTCGACCAGAGTTTCTATATGCTGACAGGCAGTTACAAGAACATGGAACCGGAATCAACCGACACCGACTTGTATTGGTTGGACAGAGGCTATGCTTCAATTTCACCGGTTTGCGCTTACCGTGACATGTATGACCCGTGTGCCGACGAATTCTTGTCAAAGTGCAATACTCTATTTAAAAATGAATAACTTATAAATATATTTTGCTAACTTTGCACCATATATTTTAACAAATACAAAACAATGGAAAGAAAAGTAAGAGTGCGTTTCGCTCCGTCGCCAACAGGCCCTTTGCACATCGGAGGAGTAAGAACCGCTTTGTTTAATTATTTGTTCGCTCGTCGTCACAATGGCGAGATTATTCTACGTATCGAAGATACAGACTCTAACCGTTTCGTTCCTGGAGCGGAAGATTATATAAATGAAGCGTTCGCTTGGTTGGGAATCAAATTTGATGAAGGTGTACGTGAAGGTGGTGAATATGGCCCATATCGCCAATCACAACGTCGCGACATTTACCGCAAATACGTCAAACAACTTTTGGATGCAGGTAAGGCTTACATCGCATTTGATACTCCTGAAGAATTGGATGCTAAACGTGCTGAAATCGCCAATTTCCAATACGATGCCAAAACTCGTGGCTCAATGAGAAACTCATTGACTATGCCGGCAGAAGAAGTGAAGAAATTGGTGGATGCAGGTGAAAAATACGTTGTACGTTTCTTGATTGAACCGAACCGCGACGTTAAAGTCAATGACTTGGTACGTGGCGAAGTTGTCATCAACTCTTCAATCCTTGACGATAAAGTTCTTTACAAATCAGCTGACGACCTTCCAACTTATCACTTGGCTAACATTGTCGATGACCACTTGATGAAAATTACTCACGTTATCCGTGGTGAGGAATGGTTGCCATCAGCTCCATTGCACGTGTTGCTTTACGAAGCATTCGGCTGGGCTGACACTATGCCTGAATTTGTTCACTTGCCATTGCTTTTGAAACCGGACGGAAAAGGTAAATTGAGCAAACGTGATGGAGATCGTCTTGGTTTCCCTGTATTCCCATTGGAATGGAAGGACCCTAAATCAGGTGAAATCTCTTCGGGATACCGTGAATCCGGTTATCTTCCTGAAGCTGTTATCAACTTCCTCGCTTTGTTGGGCTGGAATCCGGGTAACGATGAAGAAATCATGTCAATGGAACACTTGATTGAATTGTTCTCATTCGAACACTGTTCAAAGAGTGGTGCCAAATTTGACTTTGAAAAAGGAAAATGGTTCAACCACAAATATTTGCAAGAAAAAGCTGATGAAGATTTGGCGAAGATGTATTTGCCTATCCTTGCTGAACACGGACACGAAAACCAAGACTTGAACTATGTGACACGCGTAGTGTCTTTGGTGAAAGGCCGTATCAACTTTGTAAAAGACTTATGGGATCAATCTAAATTCTTCTTCGAAGCTCCAACTACTTACAACGAAAAAGACGTAAGAAAACGCTGGAAAGAAGGAATGCCTGACTTGATGAACGAATTAATCGGTGTATTGGAAGGCATCGAAGACTTCAGCTCTGCTGCATCAGAAGAAATCGTTTTAGGTTGGATTACAGCAAAAGAATATCACATGGGTAATGTGATGAACGCATTCCGTTTGACAGTAGTCGGCGAATGTAAAGGTCCTCACATGTTCGATATTACTGAATTGCTTGGCAAAGAAGAAACTATCCGCCGCGTCCGCGCAGGTATTGAAAACTTGAAATAATCTCCCACGATTATAAAATCAAAACCGCCCACCGAAAGATGGGCGGTTTTTTGTTGGTCTTGTTTGAAGTTGTGCTTTGTGGATTAGTGTAGAATTGATTTATAGTTACAAAATAAAAAATCGGCGCAACATGAGGGTTGCGCCGATTTTGTTTCTATATGAAATGTGATTATTTCAAAAGAGTTTCTGGGTCAAGGTTTTTACCTTCGATGTCTTTGAAGTATTTGTAAGTACCAACCTTCAATTCCATAGTAGCAGCTTCGTCAGCAACGATGATTGCTTTTTCGTGAAGTTGCAATGCTGTGATAGTCCACATTTGTGAAACACCACCTTCAACGCCTTGTTGCAAAGCGCGAGCTTTATTGTAACCGTTAACGATGATAAGAACGCTCTTAGCACTCATGATTGTACCAACACCAACTGTCAATGCTGTTTCTGGAACTTTGTTGATATCGTTGTCGAAGAAACGAGAGTTAGCGATTTTAGTATCTAGAGTAAGAGTTTTCATACGAGTGCGAGAAGTCAAAGATGAGCCCGGTTCGTTGAAAGCGATGTGTCCGTCAGGACCAACACCACCCAAGAATAGGTCGATGCCACCGTAAGAAGCGATTTTAGCTTCGTAGCGAGCGCATTCAGCAGCTAGGTCTTCTGCGTTACCGTTAAGGATGTTAACGTTTTCTTTTTTGATATTGATGTGGCTGAAGAAGTTAGTCCACATGAAAGTATGATAGCTTTCTGAGTGATCTTCTGGAAGGTTGCAGTATTCATCCATGTTGAATGTTACTACGTTTTCGAATGAAACTTTACCTGCTTTGTTAAGTTCGATAAGGTTTTTGTACATTCCAAGAGGAGAACTACCTGTAGGGCAACCAAGTACGAAAGGTTTTTCAGCTGTTGGGTTAGCTTCGTTGATGCGAGATGCTACATAGTTAGCAGCCCATCTTGAGACTTTGTCATAGTCCGGTTCAATAATTAAACGCATAATAATAAGAGTTTAAATGTTTATGTTTGTGAGTTTTTAATTAATTTTTTTCGCTTACTAAGTTACAAAAAATATTCTTAGGCAAAATTATAAAAATTATTTGTAAATAGAGAATTCTTATGTATCTTTGTAGCGAATTACAATCCTGTGCGTATTAAAATAAAACCATTAAACATTAAAATTTCTTAATATTCATAAGAGTCCGTTCAATGCCCCTTTATTTTAATAAACATATAATAGCAACAGACATCTTCTGTCTATCAATAAATGCTAATTCTTTAGCATGTGAGTGAACAAGGAGAGTTTGTTTAATTGGTCTTCATTTTTGGCAAATGTGCTGATGTCTAAGTTGGTCGGTTCCATTATCATCAAATGATTTCCTTGCAATTATCAGGTATGAAATTTATCGGTTTTTGGAAATGAGAGTTTTCTCTTTTCTGAGCCCAAAAAGATATTCGTGACAGACTGTCTTTCCAATGAGTTGGAATAAAAATGATGACCTGTCGCAAAGAGGATGTATCAAAAAGCATGGACAAAATAGGAAATAGCCCATATTAAAAACATTTCCTACAAGTCTGAGAAATGCAAGTTAATTGATAATTTATTTGATATCATCCTATTAGATAAGAAAGCAACAACAACAAATAAGTGAATCATAGGTTAAGGAATCCGATGGATCGTGAGATTAGTCGGATTTAATTTTTTTGTCATTTTTTAGTAAAAAAACGACGAGTGTATTCATTAATGTTATTGCCTTGATTTACCCAAGTGTAGTGTAAGCGGTTGCAATCTTAAAGGAAACTACGTCTTTCTGATATATCGGGAGGACGTAGTTCTTTTTTATCCGTCCCGATACAAAAGATTATAGACAGAAACGCTATTCGGTGCGGTTCTATGAACCTTGTTTTATTTGTCTTGATTGTCGGAAAACCTAATTTTTTTGATTTATAGTTTTGATAAATAAAAACGAAATCAGTATCTTTGCCATTGAATAGGTAAGCTATTTAGGAAATTTAGAAAGTGTTTTCACATTGTCCGAGTTAGAAATGTGGTAGTTTTAATGAAGGAAGGACAAGATGAAACTGATAGACTTGTTAAGATTTAGTTCGCTGTTATTGGCAGTGAACTATATTGTATATCTTTTCAAGTGTGGGGCTTTTCATTGTCTGTTTTTCTTCGGGTTTACCACAGCCTTCTAACAAAATGGATAGATGGAATCAACTCCACACTTTCTATTTTGTTTTTTTTATTTGGTATTGGGAGTTGTGCCAAATGTATACTAATAGAAATAATAACATTCATAATTATATAAAATCTGATACCTTTCTCCTTGAGAAACAAATTAAGCTCGCAAATTTCCCCTAATTATTATATTATAGTTTTAGAAGATAACCAAGATATAGACGTAGGGTATAACTTCGATTTAGGAAGAAACGTTTTATCTCGTTTGAGAGATGAAACGTTTCTTGTTTATTGGTCTGTCTGTTGGGCTTTTAGCACTTGTTAATTTGAAAATTCATGGCTTTTGTATTGTCTGGGTCTATAAATATTTGTAATTTTGCACAATATTCAACGAAAACATGGATAAAGTAGTTATTGGTGACAAAACGTTTGTACCGTATATTACAAACGAAGAGATTCAAAAGAGAATACAAGAAGTAGCTCAAGAAATCAAGAAGGACTGTGAAGGAAAAAATCCTTTGTTTGTCTGCGTACTTAATGGCGCTTTTATCTTTGCCGCTGATTTGTTCCGTAAAATAGATTTCCCTGCTGAAATCTCATTTATCCGCTACAAGTCATATTCGGGAACAACTTCAACAGGTACTGTGAGAAAGATGTTGGGATTGGACATGGACATCACAGGACGTACTGTAGTGATTGTTGAAGATATCGTTGATACAGGCTATACAGCTGTACAGTTGGTAGAGGAAATAAAGAAATTGAACCCTGCCGAAGTGAAGTTCGCTTCGTTGCTGGTTAAGCCTGATTCTGCAAAAGTTGATGCAAAAGTTGACTATTGCTGCTTTGAAATTCCTTCTAAATTCATCCTTGGTTATGGCTTGGATTTAGATGAACAAGCAAGGAATTTGAAAGACATTTACATTTTGGAAAGTAACAAATAATTAATAAATCTAATGTTCGTCGAAATCACTCTCGACGAACATTTTTTTAGGTTTCTAGATTAATCTAAGTAACGAAAAAATGTTTAATATTGTAATTTTTGGTGCTCCGGGTTCTGGGAAAGGTACTCAGAGCGAGAATTTGATTGCTAACTATGGTTTGTTCCATATTTCTACAGGTGAAGTATTGCGTGACCATATAGCTCGTGGTACAGAACTTGGTAAAGTAGCAGAAAGCTACATTTCTAAAGGAAACTTGATTCCTGACGATTTGATGGTTAGCATCCTTGCGGATATTTTGGATAATACTCCAGAAGCTAAAGACGGTGTAATTTTTGACGGTTTCCCAAGAACAATCAACCAAGCTAAGGCTTTGAAAGCTATGTTGGCTGAACGCAACGCTCAAGTTGATGCTGTTGTAGGTTTGGAAGTAGAAGAACAAGAATTGATTACTCGTTTGCTTAAACGTGGTGAAGAATCAGGTAGAAGCGACGACAACATGGAAACTATCAAACAACGTTTGAATGTATATCACTCACAAACTCAACCTTTGCACGATTTCTACGTAGAAGAAGGCTGCTACTTGGGTATCAAGGGCATGGGTACAGTTGAAAGTATTTTTGATGACATCAAAGCTGCTATCAAAGAAAAATGCGGAAAATAATTTGACGTATAAGGTACAACAAAAAAGCACGACTCGTTTGAGCCGTGCTTTTTTTATGCGTTGTTTGTCCGTAATTAGAACAATATTTTTGCTCCTGCAAAATAGCTGCGTGGTAGTCCGGGACCATAGATATAGGCACTGTCACGGTTCCAGCCGCTGTCAATGTCTTTTTGATAGGCGTTGAACACGTTTTTCACACCGGCAAACACTTGCAAGGTCATCAAGTCGTACATTGGAATGTCGTAAGCTACACGGATACCCATGTCGAAGAAATCAGGGGTATTTACTGCAATGTCGGTAGGCACGTTGGTTTCGCCAAGGTGTTGTACTAACATTTTTCCTGTATAGGTGGCGTTGACCGATGCCATAAGGTGTTTGATTGGGCTGTAGTTGATAGTCAGATAACCGTAAACGTCTGGTGTACGGAACATCTTCTTGACAGCCGGAGCATCGTCACTCCAAGTGGTCGCTTCTTTGTAGCGGCTGCGTTGGATGGTCCATCCTGTTTGGATATTCAAGTCTTCTAAAGGTACGACACGTGCTTCAAGAGTCACACCATATACACGTGCGCCCGATGCGTTGTAGCGTTCCCAATATTGCAAGTTGTCCTTGTCGGCAGCTTCGTTTCTGCGTAAATCAAACACGTCTTTCAAGTCCGTGAAGAAGGCTTCAACAAGGAAGTTGGTCTTGACATTCCCGAAGTTCTTGTAGTAGTCGGCTGAGAAGCTCACACTGTTTGACTTTTCTTCTGTCAAGTCGTCGGCCAATTCAATTACGCCAAGTTCTCCTGAAGCGATAGAAACGTGCAAGTCTTCGTCAAATGCTTGTGGTGCACGGAAACCTGCACCATAACTAAGACGTAGGTTGATGTCTTTGGTAGGGTTGAAACGCACGTTGGCACGCGGACTGAAAATAACTTTGTCCACCAAGTTGTGTTTGTCGAAACGACCGCCAATCAACAAGCCCCATTTGTCGTTCTTCCATTCATTTTGGAAGAAACCGCTATAGTTGCGTATGATTTGGTAGGTCTTTATTTTGCTGCCCAAAGCATTGTCCTTTAGGTTGTCGTAGTTGTATTCCAATCCCAAAGTCAATTCGGCAGGCAAGAACCAAAGATGGTTGAATGACAAAGTATATTGTGCTCCAGAAGAAACTACCAAGTCTTCAGTTTTACCGTATGAATTTTCAGCTGCTTCAATGCTTTCAGGAGACTCGTCGCCTGTACCGCCATAGTAGCTGTCACGGTTGGTGCTTTGAAGAGAAGTGAAAAGATTCAATCTGTGTTTACGGTTGGCACTAATGAAGTCATAGTTGATGCCACCACCATTAATATAGTGCTCAATCATTTCGGCAATGTTCGCTTTGTGAGGAAGCTCGTTGAGCTTGTTACCACCGCGGCGGAACTCGTGAATGCCGTGATATTCCACTGTGATTTTGGAAAGGTCGTTTACTCTAAGGAATGAGCGCATACCCAACGACTGGCTTTTGATTTGTGGAATCTCTGTGTAGCCGTCATCGTTGTGGTCGTAGCCTTCGCGGTTACGCAACTGGCCGTAGATATAGGCTCCTGCCTTGTTGTTGCCACTTACCAATGAAGCGTTAGCCATTGTTACATTGTCAAGACTGCCTGAGCCACCCATTGATGTTAGGGTGTGTGAAATGTCAGCCGTATTTCGGGAAGGTGTTTTGGTGATGATGTTCACCGTACCGCCAATAGCAGAAGATCCGAAAAGTGCACTACCGCCACCTCTTACTACTTCCACACGTTCAATCATGTTGGCAGGAATCTGTTCCAAACCATAAACTCCAGTCAATGAAGAGAAAATAGGACGAGAGTCAATAAGAATTTGGGAATAGTGACCGTCGAGACCATTGATACGCACTTGTGTGAAACCACAGTTTTGACAGTTGTCCTCAAGTCTCACACCTGGTTGTAGGGAGATACCGTCAGCAAGACAGGCAGAACCCGAGAATTCGAATTTCTTTGCCTCGATAACGTTGACCAAACTTGGGGCAAGACGACGGGTTGTCTCGTTTTTGTTGGCTGATACTACCACTTCGTCAAGCAGGAAATTATCTTCTTTCAACTTGAAGTTCAGTTCCAGTGATTGGTTCTTGTGAAGATTCACCTTGACTTCCTCTGTTGTATAGCCTACCGATTTGGCAATGACTACACTTTCTCCCAATGGAAGATTTTTTAGGAAATAGTGACCTGTTGCATCTGTACTGATGCCGATAGAAGTTCCTTTTATCATTACATTGACAAAAGGCATGTGTTCTCCGGTTGCGCTATCTATCACGTGCCCAAAAATATTGGCGTCAGTTTTCGCCATTACCAATGGTGTACACATCAGACATAGCATCAGAGAGAAAAAGAATTTTTTCATATTGTGGAAATTTTTTACAAAGTTAATTCCAAAAGTGTACGGTAAACAATACCGAACTTTTGGTAAATTTCAATTCCTGATATAAAAAAGCGATAAATGCAAGGCAAATATCGCTAAATGATTGTCGGGGTGAGAAGACTCGAACTTCCGACCTCCACGTCCCGAACGTGGCGCGCTGCCAACTGTGCTACACCCCGTGTCCGAAAATCAATTGCAAAGATACAGCCTTTTTTCGATATATCAATAGTTTTGTCTTCAAATTTTAAAATGTGTCAATAAATAATCCCGATAACCAATCGGCTGTCGGGATTATTTATTTTTCTTCAATTTCATCAAATAGGGAGGGACGCTCGTCAAGCAGACGGAAGGTCTTGCGGTGATAGTGTGTTGCCCCATAGGCTGCGATGGCAGCGCGATGTGCCTTGGTCGGGTATCCTTTGTTGGTTTTCCAGTCGTATTGTGGATACTCCTTGTCTATTTTTGTCATATACTCGTCACGGTGGGTTTTTGCCAAAATGGATGCCGCAGCGATGCTCATCATCTTGCCGTCACCTTTGACGATACATTCGTGTGCGATACCTTTATAAGGAATGAATCGGTTGCCGTCAATCAGTAGGTATTCGGGGCGGATTTTCAATGCGTCAATGGCACGGTGCATGGCCAAGAATGATGCGTTGAGAATATTGATTTTGTCAATTTCAGTTTCTGGGACTATTCCCACACCCCAAGCCAGGGCTTCTTTCTCGATGATGGGGCGCAACAGGTCGCGTTTGTGCTCGCTTAGTTGCTTGGAATCGTTGAGCAATTCGTTGGAGAAATCTGGAGGAAGAATGACGGCGGCTGCATATACAGGACCTGCCAGACATCCTCTCCCGGCTTCGTCACAACCGGCTTCTATACGATTTGGTTCGAGAAAAGGAAGTAGCACGTTGAAATACTATTAATAGTGACGCTTGATGATATAGTCAAACAGTGAGATGAAAGATGATTTGGCTTTGCTTTCAGGATAGTCCTTCAAGATGTTGCAAGCCTCTTCGCGAAGTTTCTCCATGGTCTCGTAAGCGTATTCGATACCGCCTTCGCGACGTGCAAATTCAATCAATTGTTCTATTTCGTCATCTTCCAAGAAATCTTTTTGAGCTAAAGCCTTCATTTCGTCAAGGTCTTTGGCATCTTGCTTGTTGAGGGCATAAATAAGTGGCAATGTCACTTTACCTTCGCGTAGGTCGTTGCCCGTAGGCTTGCCGATGCTGTCGTCCTTGAAATAGTCGAAAATGTCATCTTTGATTTGGAAAGACAATCCCAATAGTTCAACAAAGCGTGAAAGTTTTTCGATGTCTTCGTCTTTTGCCTTCACAGAGTAACCTGCCACTTGCACGCAGCTGCGGAACAAGGAAGCGGTCTTTTTGCTGATGATTTGGAAATAGTTCTTTTCGTTGATATTGTGATGTTTTGCAATGTCTATCTGGTCAATTTCGCCTGTAGATAATTCCTTACCTAATTCTGAAATTACTTTTACAACACGGATGTCACCTGAAGCAATAGCGCATGATAGGGCGTTACTTACAAAGAAGTCACCCACAAGTACAGCGATATGGTTGTCCCAAACACTGTTGATTGTTGCTTTTCCTCTGCGAGTCTTAGTTTCGTCAACCACATCATCATGAATAAGCGATGCATTGTGAAGCAACTCGATAGAAGCTGCACCATTCAATACGTGCTCGTTGGCCTTATCAAAGAAATTGGCGCTCAATATAACGATTATCGGACGGATTTGTTTGCCTTTAGTTGTCAGATATTTTGCGACAATCTCATTAAGCAACGGGCTTTTGCTGCTCAATGATTGACGGATGATAATATTAAGTTCGTCTAATTCTGAGGATATAGTCTCTTTTATTTCGTTGAAATTCGTCATATAAACGATTTTAAGTTACAAAATTAATAATAATTTGTACTATTCTCACCATTTCGTCAATGAATTATTAAAATACTTTGTAAATTTGACCTTTGGACAATTTTTTTGCCATAAATCGCTAATTAGATGGAAAAGAAGAAATTATTTTTATTGGATGCGTATGCTTTGATTTTTCGTGCTTATCATGCTATGAAATATTCTCCGCGCTTCACTTCAAAAGGTTTGAACACTTCGGCTATTTTCGGTTTTGTGAATACGCTGGAGGAAATCTTGAAGAAGGAAAATCCTTCTCACATTGCCGTTTGTTTTGACCCTGCAGGAAAAACTTTCCGCCATGAAATGTACCCAGAGTACAAGGCTGGAAGAGAGGCTACGCCCGAAGATATAAAGAAAGCTATTCCCTATATTAAAGACATTATCCGCGCTTATCGTATTCCTATCATTGAAGTGCCCGGCTATGAGGCTGATGATGTGATTGGTACGTTGGCGGTGAAAAGTCGTGAAAAGGATTACGATACATTCATTATGTCGCCCGACAAAGACTTGTGCCAGTTGGTCGATGAAACGGTCAAGGTCTATCGCCCGGGTTATAAGGGAGCGCCTGCTGAAATCCGCGACATTGAGGCGGTAAAGGAAGTGTTTGGTGTCGATAAACCGATACAGGTGATTGATATTTTGGCTTTGATGGGGGATAAGGCCGATAATATTTTGGGATGCCCCGGAGTGGGCGAAAAGACCGCTTCAAAGTTAGTGCTTGAATTCGGCTCTGTGGAAGAATTGGTGGCAAATACCGACAAGTTGAAAGGTTCGGTAAAAAACAAGGTGGAAAGTAATGTGGAAAGCATTTTGTTTTCCAAAAAACTGGCTACTATTTGCACAGATGTCCCTATTGAAATCAACGAAGAGCAACTTTCACGCAAAGAAATCGATGCTGACGAAATCCGTCGTATTTTTGCCGAATTGGAATTCAAGACATTGTTGAACCGTGTGTTAGGTACACAGACTGCTATGGCTGAACCTTCCAGGGAAAAGGCAAAACCGAAAGCTATTGACGGTCAGTTGTCTTTGTTTGATGACTTGCTTGAACCGAATCCCGAAATTGAAACATTGAATACAAAAGTAGAGGGTAACTATATCATTGTGGACGAATCCCACTTGTCAACGATGGTCGATAAGGCTTTGGCATGCAAGGAAATCGGTGTGACTGTCGTAACATCGGTCGGCGAGGCTATGAAGGCTGATTTGGCGGGTGTGGCTGTGGCTACTGATGAAAATGAAGGCTTTTATATAGCGATGCCCGATGAGGAATCAATTGACGTGGCATTGCCTGAGTTGAACCGATTGTTGGGCGACGATAAGGTGCTGAAAATCGGTGCTGACCTTAAACATTCTATGATTGTTTTGAAGCGTTATGGAGTTCCGTTCAGCGAACCTTATTACGATAATTCTGTTGCGCACTATTTGTTGCAACCCGAAATGTCACACAGCTTGCAACGATTGGTGGAAATTTACCTACAGGAACAAATCCCCGAACTAGTCATGCCCGAAGGTGTGAAGGCCTCTAAGTTTGATCCTGCTTTTGACTGTTCCATTGAGGAAATGTCGAATGTGGCTTGTGCGTCAGCAAGTGCCAACCTCCGTCTGCGCGGATTGTTTGACAAGATGCTTGCCGACAACGAAATGTCGCATTTGCTTTATGATATAGAATTGCCGTTGATTGCCGTATTGGCAGATATGGAAATGGCAGGCGTACGTTTTGATGTCAAGACCTTGAATGGATATTCAGTAGTCCTTACCAAGCGTTTGGATGAAATTGAAGCGGAATGTATGGAGCTTGCCGGAATGAAATTCAACGTTGCATCTCCTGTGCAAGTGGGCGAAGTGCTTTTTGACCATTTGAAGATTGATGCAAAGACCAAGAAAACCAGTAGCGGCAAGTATTCAACTGCGGAAGAAGAGTTGGAGAAATTGCGTGACCGTCACCCGTTGGTCGGTAAGGTCCTTGAATTCCGTAAAATCAAAAAATTGCTTTCTACCTACGTGAATGCCTTGCCGGAATTGATTAATCCAACTACAGGTAAGATTCACACCACCTATAATCAGACAGTCACTGCAACAGGCCGTTTGTCATCTACAAACCCTAACTTGCAGAACTTGCCGATTCGTAACGAAGAAGGCCGTGAAATTCGCCGCGCCGTGATTCCTGATGAAGGCCACATTTTCTTCTCTGCCGACTATTCGCAAATCGAATTGCGTATTGTGGCAAACATCAGCAAGGACCCGACAATGGTTGAGGCATTCTTGGGCGGTGAGGATATTCACAAGGCAACAGCAGCCAAGATTTTCCACGAAAAAATTGCTGATGTGACCGAAGACCAACGCCGTAAGGCAAAAACAGCCAACTTTGGTATGATTTATGGTATCTCGGCATTTGGCTTGTCTCAACGATTAAGCATACCTCGTTCAGAGGCCAAGGAAATTATAGACGGCTATTTCGTTACTTTCCCGGGTGTGCGTAAGTTTATGGATGAAAGTATTGAACATTCTCGAGAAAAGGGTTATGTGACTACCTTATTCGGTCGTCGCCGCATCTTGCCTGATATTGCATCGCGCAATGCCGTAGTGAGAGGTTATGCCGAACGAAATGCCATCAACGCACCTATTCAGGGAACGGCTGCCGACATTATCAAGATTGCGATGATTCGCATCTTCAAACGCTTTAATGCCGAGGGTATCAAATCAAAGATGATAATGCAGGTACACGATGAGTTGAACTTCGATGTTTATCCTGACGAATTGGAAAAAGTACAGACTATTGTGAAGGAAGAAATGGAAGGTGCATTTAAAGCAACCGTTCCATTGATTGCCGATTGCGGAACTGGTCACAACTGGTTGGAAGCACATTGATAGAAGACAGGTATCTCCAAAATATAAAAGGCCGTTATCAATACTGATAAAGGCCTTTTTTTATTTGTGGTCTATCTGTTTATTTCTTTACAAGGAACGCACTGCCTTCATATAAGCAATATATAGGAAGGAACACTACAAACAACGTGAACGGGTCACCTGTCGGTGTGATGATAGCTGTCAATATCATCAACGCCACGATGGAGTGTTTGCGGTAGCGTTTGAAGAAACTTCTATGTAGCAATCCAATTTGCGACAACACCCATGACAAGAGCGGAAGTTCGAAAACGATACCCATTACCAAGTTTAGCATCAAGAAGTTACTCATATAAGAGTCCAATGCCAGCATATTGGTAATGGCTTCACTCAATTCATATTCATATAGGAAACGGATGGTAATCGGGAATACGATGAAGTAACCCACACACACACCGATATAGAACATGATTGAACCGAATCCAAAGGCCATGATAGCTCCGTGTTTCTCGTTCTTATAGAGAGCCGGGCTGATGAATTGCCATAAGAAATACAAAATCACCGGGAACGCAAACACAAGAGAAAACCATAATGAGGTAGTCAAGTGTGTGAAAAATTGCGAAGTCAGCTTTGTGTTGATGATGTCAATGTGAAATTCCGGAGAGGAGAATTGCGACACTAACGGGAAAGCTTCGGAGAATTTTGTAAGATATTTGTATAGGAAGAAATCGCTATGACAGGGCGCAAGAACGACATGGTCGAAAATGTAAGGCATAAAAGCCAAAAATCCGACAAAGAACACCAACAACGTCCCCGCTATTTTAAATAACGTGGAACGTAAATCATCGAGATGTGCCCAAAAACTTTTTTCTTCCGGCTGTTCTCCCTCTGACATAGAAATCTATTTATTCTTTAGTAGTAGATTTATTATCCTTGTCAGAGTCTTCAATGGGTTTGTCGATTTCCTCCTGAACATCCTTCACGCCGTCTTTGAAACTGCGGATGCCTTTACCGATACCCTTCATTAATTCAGGAATTTTCTTACCGCCGAAAAGCAGTAGAATGACAATGGCGATAACAATGATTTCGCCAGTACCCAAGCCTGCAAATAATAGTATATTGTTCATATTCGTTATTTTACGATGTTCTTAATTTCGTCTTTTGTCTCGTCGATTGGATCCTTGATTTCTGTTTTGAATCCGCGGACACCTTTGCCGATACCTTTCATCAATTCAGGAATTTTTTTACCTCCGAAAAGAAGAAGGATAACAATAGCAATGACAATGATTTCTGGTGCACCAAGTGCAAATAAAAGTATGTTACTCATGTTTTCTTATTAGTATTATTTAGTATTATATTTAGTTTTGCAAATGTACATTTATTGTTCGAATAATACAAAAAATTATCTAATTTTCAAATTAAAACGAAAATTATTCTATTTTTGATGCAGTAAAGTGTTAATTTTGCATTTCAATTAATATAAGCAAATTTTATTTTTTAACAAACTGGAAAAATTTTTTGTTATGAAAATTAGGAATTTAATGGTGTTGTGTTGTGCAGTAGCAATGTTGAGCTCTTGTAAAGCTCCTAAATCTATGGCAATTACAGAACTACAAGGTGAGTGGAGTGTCGTTTCTATCAATAACCAAGCAGTGAATGCTGAGGAAAATGGCAAAGACGTGTTTATCGGTTTCAATACTGCAGACGCTTCTGTCTATGGTTGCGCAGGTTGCAACAACATGATGGGCTCTTTCGATGTTAAAGTTCCTAACGGTCAATTGACTCTTGATAAAGTAGGCAGTACTCGTATGATGTGTCCTGATATGAAAACTGAAGACGCATTATTCAAGGCTATGGCTCAAGTAAAAGGTTATGCTCAAGGCGAAAACGGTCAAGTTGTTCTTGTTGACGAAAACAAACAATCTGTTATCGTATTGGCTAAACGTTGTGGTGCAATGACAGCTGAAGAATTGGCTGGCGAATGGAAAATTGAAAAAATAAACGGTGTTATCGTACCTCGTAACTTGGACAAAACTCCTGCAATGATATTCGACATCAAAGAAAGCCGATTGAGTGCAAACGGTGGTTGCAATGTTTTGAACAGCAATTTCACTATCGAAGGTCAAAACATTACATTGTCAGAACCGATGTCAACAATGATGGCTTGCCCGGATATGGAAACAGAACAAAAATTGACTAAGGCTATGTCAGAAGTCGTTGCTTTTGGTAAGGTTTCTGACAGCAAGGCAGGCTTGTTCAACAAAGACGGAATGATGGTTATTGAGTTGGTAAAATAGGTTTTACCATTCCAAAAAATCGATTCTGAATTTGGATAAATAAAAAGATTGTCATATCTTTGCAAACGCTAAAAGATGATATGACATCTAGGTCCTATAGCTCAGTTGGTTAGAGCATCTGACTCATAATCAGGGGGTCCTTGGTTCAAGCCCAAGTGGGACCACAAACAAAAACGAGTTGTACGTAAGTACAACTCGTTTTTTATGCGGTTATTAAAAAGGAAACGCCCTTTGTCGGAAGATAAAGGGCGTTTTTTATTTGAAATTCAAATTTACTTTTTCTTTGGTGATTTTCAGTTCCACTTGGGAGCCTTCGATGATGGGAAGGTTGCGCTCGATGTGGCCGATGGGGAAGTTGTAGGCTACTGGGAAATCATAGCCTTTCACCATGTTTTCTACCATGTCGTACATGTGCTGGAAGTCGTCGCTTGATTTCCAGTCGGTGAATTGTCCTACAATCAAAGCCTTGGTCTGAGCCAGCGTGCCGTTCAGTTTCAAGGTGTAGAGCATACGTTCAACCTTATAAATGGCTTCTGCAATGTCTTCAATGAAAAGAATCTTGCCAGGTTGCAACAGGTTGTAAGGGGTGGAATTCAATCCAGACAATACTGCCAAGTTACCGCCTACGATTTCACCGCTGGCTTCTCCCTCGCGGTTGCGGGAATCTCCTTCTACCTCGTATTGCGGTTTTTCTCCTGCAAGGATGCTGAAGATTGCTTTGGTACATTCGTCATCTGGACGGCTTGCCAGATGCTTGCACATAGAGGCGTGGATACTTGCCACGTCGTTGTAGTGTGCTACGGCATGCAAGGCTGATATATCGCTGAATCCGATGAGCCATTTCGGGTCATAGTGCCAGATGTTCATGTTCATATCGTCAATCAACTGCACAACGCCGTAACCGCCTCTACTGCACAATACAGCGCGTACGTCGTGGTTTTCGAAGGCTTTTTGAAGGTCGCAAAGGCGTTCGCTGACAGTACCGCTGAATGAACCACGACATGCTTTACAGCAACTGCTCAATACAGGGCGGTAACCATAGTGTTCGATAGTTCGGCTTGCTGCGTCTATCAGTTCGGGGTTGATTCTACTTGCCGGAGAAACAATGGCAATTGCATCTCCGGGTCTTAAAGGGCGTGGATATATCATTTTTAATTAACTTGCACTTTTATACCTTTTGCACGGAATCGGTCGGCGATGGCATCCAATTCATCGTGCTGTATCTTTGTTAAATTCTGTTCGGGAGTCTCACGGTCGATGGAGTAAAGCATGACTTCCTGCGGTTGGATTTTGACATACGCTTCGCAGAGAGCTTCCACTTCTTCATCGGTGGTGTTGTCAATCTCCTGACCGTTGTGAGTTCCTCTCAACATCATGGTTTGCACGATACAGTCCTTGCCGAATTTGCTCAAACATTCAACCAAATCCTTTCCGTTGAAGTTTTTGCTCACAGGGCTGTTCATCTTTCTCATGGTGGAGTCGATGGCGGAATCCAATTTCAGAATATTGTTGTCCACTTTCAATAGGGCATCGAATACCTCTTGTTTGAAAATCATGGTGGAGTTGGACAATACGCTGATTTTTACCTTTGGAAAATACTTGTCGCGAAGTGCGATGACATCGTCCACCACACCGCTGAAATCAGGGTGAATTGTCGGTTCTCCGTTGCCCGAGAATGTGATGACATCCAAATTCTCGCCGTTCTCAATCATTGATTTCAGTTTGGCTTCAAGTTCTGCTTTCACTTCTTCGCGGTTGCTGATGCCTGTTGTGCCTTTGCCTTGTGAATTGTAACCGGCTTCGCAGTAAACGCAGTCGAAAGTGCAGATTTTTCCGTCGTTAGGCATTAAGTTTACCCCCAGCGAAGTGCCTAATCTTCTGCTGTGTATTGGTCCGAAAACTGTACTGTGAAATAAAATTGTAACCATTTTCTTTATTGTGAATCAATAGATTAAATTCTTCAGAAATGACAATAGATTAAAACCGATAATCTGCGTCTTTTCCTCCAATTTATCTACCATAATTCTTTCTTCTTGTTTGTTGTTTGCTTCCGCCCATTTACGGAGTTGCATGATGAATTTGTTTGCCGTGTCGCGACGGGTAGGGAGATAAAGCATTGCTTCTGTTAATTTCATTGAAATCTCAAAACTCCTGTCGTCGAACTTCTCCGTAATTCTGCGATTATATCGCAAAGCCTTGGTGTAGTATCGCACCGCCATTCTGTATTTTTCGGCAGTGACACATTCTTCGGCATCGTTGCAGATGACTTCAATCATTTCCACGATGGCATCCTTCACCGGCTCGGTCAGCGTTTCGATCTGTTTCATCACAATTTGATGCTGGTCGAGGGCGTTAATCTTTTTCAGTTGTGAGCGGAAAGTCAATAGTTCATTGGTCGCCACGATGGTTCCCGCTTCAAAATATTTATTGTCCTTGAGAGACAAGGAACGTAGTATGCGTGCTGCATATCGGAATGATTTTTCCGATTTTGAAATGCTGTTGATATTGTTGCAGGCTATCGCATAGTCGTTCAGCACACAGGCTGCGAGAAAAAGAGTCGCTCTGCTCTTCGGTTTCACATAGGAAAGGCGTTGCAGTGATTTTACCGCCAAGGTCATTGCCGAAGAATGCGCTGACTTGTTGATTGCCAGCCATGCGGCAATATGGTAGCATTGTGCACCCAATTTAGGATCAAAGAAAGCAGCCGACGATTCAATTGCTTCAACCATTTTAGTTGAGAATTCGAAGGCTTTGTCGATGTCATCGTTTGCGATGATTTCTGTCAGAGAGGCAAGCCATTGGCTCAACTCCTCGTCGTCTTCGATTTCCGAGCTGAGATTCTTTTTCAAGGATCCGGACAACGGTTCGTTCAGATTTGTTCTTACAATGTAGAAAGGCAACTGCTTCATAGTAACTAAAATTTTAGACTATTGATAAATTCTTTAGACACAACATTTGAGTGGTCGGAAAGTCCCTTATTGGCAAAGTCCAAAGCAAACTTTGATGCCTTGTCAAGGTCTGTTCCTTTTTTCAAGTCATCCAAAGTGATGTTTTGCGAAGAAATACCGTAAATCAGTCCTGCACAGAAAGCCGCGTTCCATCCGATAGGATGTTCCTGACTGTTGTTGGTGTAGCTGATGCTCTGGTCGTTCAAATGCATGCTGACATCAAAGTTTCTATTGACAAAAACAAAGTTCTTGCAGTAGAAAGAGATATGTTTGTCGTAAGCCTCTTGGGCTTCTTTGACATTGAATATATTTTCCATATCCATTTCACGGGCAATCACGATGTCGGACAATTCCAAATTCTCAAGGATAGCAGGCATCACACGGGTAATTCTACTGCACAAGCGAGGGTTGAACCCCGGTAAATATACTATAATGGCCTTTCTTTCGCGAGCAAACGTCAATAGTTCGATGAGTTGCTGGTGGATATTTTCGTCCAGGGCAAAGAAAGAGCCGAATACAACAATATCGTTTTTGTTTATAGTTGGCCAAAGAACATTGAAACGAGTTTTCGGATAATTGACATAGTCGGAAACTTTCTCTTCTCCGTTTTCGTTGAAGAAATGCAAAGTCATCTGCGATTGTCCGTCGATGAAACGGTCAATTGATTTGGTCTCTACATTGTTCTTCTTGAAGAAATCGACAATCACGTCACCGATTGCGTCGTTTCCGCATTCGCTAACATAATTAACATCCAGTCCTGCTACGCCTAAAGAAGCCGCTATGTTGGCAATGCGTCCGCCCACATAAGGGGTGACGTTGCCGCCCTTGTAGTTAAGAGCCAAAGTTGCTTGTCCTATGGCTATCACGTTACTCATATCAATATCTCTATTTTTCGCCGCGACTCACTTTGCCAAGATAGCCTCCGTGGTGTCGCATAGCGTACATTTCTTTAGTAAATCCTGTTGTTCTCATTACGTTGACTACCAAAATGTCGCCGATAACGGTCATTAATGTAGTTGATGTAGTTGGTGTCAAACCCAAAGGACAAACTTCAGAAGCATTGCCGGTCCATAGGCAAGCGTCAGAAATTTTAGCCAATTCACTGTCTTTATTTCCGGTAAGAACGATGATTTCCAAATTAGGGTTCATGTTCTTTGCCAATGAAACCAATTCAATGATTTCGCGGGTCTTTCCGGAATTCGATAGTAGCAACATCGCATCATTTTCTTGAATGATTCCCAAATCCCCGTGTTGAGCCTCACTCGGGTGTAGGAATACAGAAGGAATGCCTGTCGAAGAGAAAGTTGTGGCAATATTCATTGCAATTTGTCCGGCTTTTCCCATTCCTGAAGTGATTAGTTTGCCATGTTTGTTCCAAACTTGGTCCACTATTAATTCTACGGCACGATTATAATCTTCTGTGTACGGAATAGAAGCTACAGCTTTGCTTTCCGCTTCAAGGATGTCGCACATCGTTTTTTGAATATCAGTCATTATGTTGTAATATTTGTGTAAATATAATTAAGGGAGTTTTTATTTTTCTTTGTTCGCTTCCAATAGGTTTCTGCCTTCGTATTCGCAAAGAGCCTTAACCCATTTTTCTGAAAGTCGGGCTGCAGTTTGAGAAACAGGATCAAAGCCTACCATGGTGGTTGTACATTCGCTTTTCACTTCCTTGGTGACCAAGTTGACCAGACGTTGACTCATCTTGAAACTTTTTTCTTTAATCGATTCCACGCAAGTGATGACAGAAATCGGTTCGCCGAAGAATATTGGAGCATAGAAGTTGCAGTTTACGTTAGCAATCACAACATCAATTTTGTTCCAGTTGCTCAAATCTTTGCGAACAGTTCTGAAATAGGCAGTCTTGCCCAAATCGTAGTAAGAGAAATAAACGGAATTGTTTATATGTCCCAAAATATCCACGTCATTGAATCTGATTTGAATCGGAATGGAATGACGATAGGCGGGAACTTCGCCATATTTTAAAGATTTGTCTTCTTTAATCATGATTATAAATTTATCTAAACACTATATCATCAATAACATTTGCGCCTGTGATTTCGTTTAATCGCACCACCAAAGCGGCACGGTTAAGCATCAATTCATTGCGCAAAGGGGCTGATGAAATAGCCACATATAGTTTTCTATCTTTTACAAATCGATTAGTTGTCTGTCGATTGATGTAATCTCCCACGATTTCACCCCACATCGATTCCAGACGGCGTGCATTTGCCACGTCGTCAAGTCGGCTGGCGTTGAGATATTCCGACATGATTTCACCAATGGATTTCGCGTCTTTATATTTCATCGTGAGTATATTCTTTGCAACAACCTTCTTCGACCAAAAAAATCTTGAAAACGCTCCCGATTGTTTCTATAATTTCGTTGATATGCTGACGGTTGGTGTCGGAAATGAAAATCTGACCGAATGAGGAGTCTGAAACAATCTTCATGATGTTCGACACGCGTATGGCATCCAACTTGTCAAATATATCGTCCAAAAGCAGGATAGGGGTAATGCCTGATTCCTGTTTCAAAAATTCGTACTGTGCAAAACGCATGGCGATAGTGTAGGTCTTGCATTGCCCTTGCGAACCGATTTTACGCATCAGTTCATCGTTGAGCAGCAGGTCTATGTCATCGCGGTGCACCCCTTGTGAAGTGTAGCCCAAAATCTTGTCGCGTTCGAAATTGGCCTTCAAGATTCCAAGCATGTCGCCTTGCATCAAGTCGCTTTTATAGTTCAGTCTCACTTCTTCTGCACAATTACCGATGGTATTGTAATATTTCATGAAGATAGGAGTGAATTTCAGCACCCAGTCCTTTCTTGTCTCATAAATATTTTGTGCGGAAATGGAGATAAGTTCATCCACAGATTCAAAGAGTAACTGGTCTTGGTATCCTTGTTTGAGCATGGCGTTGCGTTGTTCCAAAGCCTTGTTGTAGCGAATCAGATTGTTGAGATACTCGGTGTCGTTTTGCGAGATAATGCGGTCAATCAGTCTGCGACGTTCCTCGCTGCCGCCTGTAATCATGTCCCAGTCTTGCGGTGAAACCATCACTAACGGAAGCAATCCGATATGTTCACTCAGTTTGCGGTACTCTTTACCATTTCGCTTCATCACCTTCTTCTTCGATTTGAGAATGGAGCACGAAATGTTTTCTACTTTTTCGTTTCTCAAGTATTCGCCTTGCAACATCATGTAGTCCTCGCCGTGACGTACTGTGTTGAGGTCGTTCGACGAGATACAGCTCCTGCAAAAACTTAAATAATAAATGGCATCGAGAATGTTCGTTTTGCCCATTCCGTTATTGCCTAACAGACAATTAACCTTCTCTGAGAACGACAACGACGCTTCTGCGATGTTCTTGTAATTTAGTATTGAGAAACTATTAAGTATCATATCGCAAATTTACTCTATTTTGGCCATATTTTCAATTAGATTTTCCGAAAATTGCGTATTTTGACTACATTTGCCGGAAATATAAATCAGTTATGGTGCTTTCTATTTTCACTTCCGTTGAATTCTATATCTTTTCGTTCGCTATCGCCATGGTGATAGTGGCCTTTTTCATGCACCCTAACGACAAGGGGGAAGCGCAGACTTTCTTTGCCCACGGATTTATGTTACTTTCTGACAGTGAGCCGTCCATCGAACTGAAATATGACGATGAACGAAACTTGACCATCGTGCGTCGCGGTGTGTTTCTCAACACCCTTCAATGCGAATTGAACTATGCGATTACGGTGATAGGAAAAGATATAAAAATCAGTGAAAAACTGGTGGCAGACAGGGATGCGGTGCTAAATCAGCAGACTGTTGATGTGGTGTTCTCCACTGACCGTATTGTACCCGGAAAATACCACATCTATTTGGATTCTTTGTGGTCTGGTCAATGGGCGGCTGGTACATTCCGTCTGGAATCCGGCAGATGTAAAACTCTCGAAGTGCATACATAACGGAAATTTATGGAATACTTGGTATAAATCGTGTACCAACAATCAATAAATATGTCTATCTTTGTAGTTTGGATAGGGGTATTCAATCCCTGTTATCTGGAATTAACACTCACAATTTAATGAAAAAGATAGATTTAAACGAACTGCGTCATATTCAGGTCAATATCCTCGATGACATTGACGCTTATTGTCGTAAGAATGGGATTCACTACTTCATTGCTTATGGAACATTGATTGGTGCAGTTCGACACAAAGGGTTTATCCCTTGGGATGACGATATTGATATTGCTATGCCACGCCCTGATTACGACCAATTTATCCGTGAATACAAGTCTGATAAATTCCGTGTCGTGTCATTGTTGAACGACAAGAACTATCCTTTCCCTTATGCGAAAGTGGAAGATACGGCAACGTTGTTGAATGAAAATCAGGATTTGAAATACATGATGGGCGTGAATGTGGATATTTTTGCCTTGGACGGTCTTCCCGATGATGCGGAAGATGCGGAAAAGCATTGCAGGAAAATCGACCGATTGCGTTTTTTGTTGCGTATCAAGCAAATCAAGTTGTCGAAAAGCAGAGGCTTTGTAAAGAATGCGGCGCACTATTTGGGCAAACTGATGCTGTCTTTCATTTCCCAGCGATGTCTGGTGAAAAAGATTATGAAAGCGCAACTGAAGTATCCTTACGAAAAGAGCCAATATGTGGCTGACTTGAACTTTGGGTTGTCTGACCGTCGTATGCCTCGCGAATCTTTTTATCCCGGAATTGAAATGGACTTTGAAGGTCGTAAGGTGATGGCACCGAGTTGCTATGACGAATGGCAACGCAAGATTTTCGGTGATTATATGCAATTACCTCCGATAGAAGAACGGGTATCGTGCCATACGTTTACAGCCTTCTATAAATAAAAAATTGAGGAAATGAACAATACTACACATCAGTTGAAATGTTGGATTGAAGCCATGCGATTGCATACTCTTCCTGTCTCTGTGGCAGGAGCAGTGGTGGCTTGTGGTTATGCGGCAAAAGACAGTGGCTTTTCAGTGGTGCCGGCCGTGCTTTGTTGTGTTTTTGCCTTGTTGGCGCAAATCACGTCCAACTTCGCCAATGAATACTATGATTACAAAAACGGCTCTGACAAGAAGGGGCGTGAAGGTTTTCGCAGAGGGGTGACGGAAGGTGATATTTCGGCAAAAGCCATGAAAATTGCCACTTTCGCCACACTTGGTTTGGCTTGTTGTGTAGGTTGCGGTTTGATTCCTTTTGGCGGTTGGCAACTGATTCCTGTCGGTTTGGTGATTGCCGTCTTTTCGTTGGCGTACAGTGCCGGCCCTTATCCGTTGTCACGCATTGGATTGGGAGATGTGGCGGTGTTGATTTTCTTCGGGTTAGTTCCTGTATGTTTCACCTATTTTTTGCAAACCGGGAATTTGACCGCAGAAGTGATTTGCGGTTCGATTGCAGTTGGTTTGATGGGTGTGAATGTATTGGTGGTCAATAACTACCGTGATATGGAGGATGACAAGTCTGCCGGAAAAACCACAACGGTAGTGATATTTGGCCGTAAGGTGGCAATGGTGGCTTATTTGCTGTTCGGCTATGCTGCAATTGCCTTGACATTCAGCGTTTGGTCGCAGGCTTGGTATTTCATTGTCGCTCCGTTGATTTACGCCATTCTGCACACTAAAACTTGGTATAAAATCAAGCATACCGAAGGTAGTGCACTCAATGCCTTGTTGGGTGCAACGGCTAAAAATATGCTGATTTATTCTTTGTTATTGTTGGTGGCAACTGTCTTGTCATAGACCTACCATTCCACTTCAACGGCGGCACAGTGCATCGGTGCATTGATGGGCGGTTTCATTTTTGAAACTTTCAGATAGCCCGATTTGATTTCAGGGAAAGTTCTTCGTAAAGACTTGACAATTCTTCCTGCTACGTGTTCTATCAATTTGGATGGAATATCCATTTCTGCCTTGACCAAATCATAAATTTGGCCATAGTCGATTGTACCTTCCAGATTGTCGGTATCCATGGCATCCGTAAAGTCGTATTGTACTCTGACGGTTACTTCAAACCAGTTGCCGACACATTGTTCCTGTTCGTATGCACCATGATAGGCGTAAAAACGTACGTCTTCAAGGCTGATATATGATTTCATTTCTTTTCCTCCTCTTCTTTAGGTTCGGGAGTCCAGACATAAGCACCGATGTCGATAGAATCGTTTGCCATGCGGTCAAGACCGAACATATCGAAACGTGCATTTTCGGGTGTCAGTTCTTTTGAGCCTTTGCCCCTTGCATCACTCTTGTCCTTCACACGGTAGTCGAAGATATATTCTTCGCGAATGGTGTAATAGTGAGGGTCAGCACCCCATATACAATTTTGGAAATTATCGTCGTCTTCCCCCTTTTCGCGCATCAGACAGTAACGAACCAACACATCAGAGCCTGTCAAGTCTCCAATGGAGATAGACGATGCATTGCCATAAATGATGGAGTTGTCGAATCGGGCTGACATCAAAGGCGCTTCCTTCTTGTCGTCGGGAAGTACATAGTTGATATACAGAATAGGGTGTGTTATGGCATCAAACAGATAGTAGTTGGCAAATGTGCAATTCTTGAAATTGAAGATACCACCTGTCAAGTCAACCACGCCGAAGTGTGAATCGGAGAATTCGCATCCTTCAGCGTCAATCCATACATGCTTGGCATTCAAGACTGAAGATGATGAATTGTGAAGAATAGAGTTGAACAAGTGCAGTTTGCGTTGCTCCAAATTGCCGCAAGAGTCCACCACCACCCCGGATGATGTACCGCGCATATTCACATATTGCATTTCATTGTCATAACTGTCTTTGCCGATGAACACGCCGTTCCATTGACTTGCCATCAGTTCAAACGGAATGCCGCCTACCACCTTGTCCAGACGGTCTGCACGCAGATGAATGAATTTGTCTTTTGAACCAAGAGCCTTCAATGTCCCTTCGACTTTCATTTTAGCCTTGTCGTGAAAATACAGGCTAACCCCGGCAGGGATAGTTAGTGTCGCTCCCTTTTCCACAACCAAACTGTCCATAATGCGGTACGGACGTTGGGTGTCGAATTCCGTATCTTTGGTGATGTGCATATCGCGTAGAGTCACGGCATTTTGTCCTGCCGCAAAGAGTACCACATTTTGTTTCACACCATTGGTAATACAGCTCAAATCACCGTAAACATCAAATGGTGGGTTCTTTTCGTTGGCATCGATGTGCACTTTTACAAATACATAAATACTGTCTTCTCCTCGCAATTCGATGTTGTGAAATTCCTCACCGCTACGGCCGTCCACGTTGAAGATGAATTTGGCACCTTCATAGCGAGAGGTAATGGTCATGCTCTCGATGTTCAATTGCTTTTTGTGGCGGTTGTAGATCAAAAAACGTTTTTGTGCAGTGGTTTCATCCGTGAAAACCGTATCAAAGCTGATGGTATCGGATGAAAACTCCAAAACGTCGGAACTGCTTGTCGTGAATCCGTCTTCGATGCACGAAGTGACACACAGCAAAAGGAGTAAGTTTATAGTAAATAATAATTTTTTCATTTTATTAAAACGTTATCTAATTATAACGGCAAAATACAATGGATATTGCATTTTGAGCTCCCCGAAATGTGTATTTATTTCGTTCAGAGGAATAGAGTGTACCTGTTTTTGAAATGAAATATATATCTTTGTAAAAATTTTGAGAAAATGGAATTTGATGTTAAGAATATAAAGATAGAAGAGTTCAACTATCCGCTTCCTGATGAAAGAATCGCTAAACACCCATTAGAACAACGTGATAAGTGTAAATTATTGTTGAGAAAAGACGGTGAAATTTCCGAACATATTTTTTCTGAAATCCCAGACTTATTGCCTGCAAAATCGACTTTGGTCTATAATAATACCCGCGTGATTAATGCACGTTTGCGTTTCCACAAGTCAGAAGGGGGTGCATTGATTGAAATTTTCTGTCTTGAACCTCTTGCTCCGCGCGACTATGCACAGTCGTTTGCTTCTACTACAGAATGTGAATGGTTGTGTTTCGTGGGGAACTCAAAACGCTGGAAATCGGGCGCGTTGTTTATGCGTCTTACTGTTGAGGGCAAGGAAATCATTCTTTCTGCCGAACGTGACGGCCGTAGCGGAAATGCTTTCGTGGTACGTTTTTCTTGGGACAACGACGATGTGTCATTTGCTTCTATTTTGGATGCTATCGGTGAAATTCCTATTCCTCCCTATTTGAACAGAAATACAGAGCCAACCGACTTGACCGACTATCAAACCGTATTCTCAAAAATTGACGGCTCGGTAGCTGCTCCAACCGCAGGATTGCACTTCACGGACGAGGTGTTGAACGAAGTGGACAAACGAGGCATTATCCGTCGTGAATTGACGTTGCATGTAGGGGCAGGAACTTTTCAACCTGTGAAATCGGAAAATATCGGCGAGCACGAAATGCACACCGAATTTATTTCCGTGACACGCGAATTGTTGGAAGGCTTGATCAATGCTCAGGGTAAAATTATTGCAGTCGGTACGACTTCAGTCCGTACATTGGAGAGCCTTTATTATATCGGCGTTTCCTTGCACAATCATCCTGAAGATGCAGAAAAGGCGTTACACGTGGAACAATGGATTCCTTATGAATATGATAACAGCCTGTCCACCAAAGATGCTTTGCAGGCTATTGTCAATTATTTGGATGCCACCAATCAAACCGTGATGGTGGGTAGTACACAAATTATCATTGCTCCAAGCTATAAGTTTCATGTGGTGGACGGTATCATCACCAATTTCCACCAACCGCAATCCACCTTGCTTTTGTTGGTGTCAGCATTTGTTGAAGGCAAGTGGAAAGAAATCTACGACTTCGCATTGAATCACGATTTCCGTTTCCTAAGTTATGGTGACAGTTGCTTGTTCTTGTAAGATATAGATTCCTTCATGCAGTGATAGGGTTGTAATCTCAATATTTGGCATAAAGGATAAGAGAAGATTTCTTTTCTTATCCTTTTTTATCAAGATTGTTCTGTACAAATTTATTAGTTCTGATTACTCTAAAAATCTTTTTTTGTAGTCGATCTGTTTAAAAACAGATATTTTATAGGGGGGGTAGTGCCATGAACAAAAATTATCTACCTTTGCGCGATTTTAAAAACTAAAAAGAACAATGACAAAACAAAGAATTTTAGGACTTATGATGTCCTGTTGCTTTGCCATGCTCACATTTGCACAGACAACTAATGGAGAGCACCCGGTATTGAAGGGGTACAAAGGAAGTGTTGAATTAGGATTTGCTGCCGGTGCAGGCGATGACGGACACAACCGTATGGAAGTACTGCTGGTGAACGGATATCAGTTCAATCATTGGTTGTCAGCCGGTATCGGTACGGGTATTCAGGTTTGGCAAGTAACACAGCAGGTTACATTACCTCTTTTTGCTGATTTTGAAGCTACATTTATGCAGAAAACTATTGCTCCGTTTGCTGATTTGAGAATTGGTTATTGCTTCGGCCTTTCTTATGATGATGTAATTCCTAAAGACGGAGTCTATTTTAGTCCGACAGTGGGATTCCGTTGGGGTGTAGGTCGAAATACAGCATGGAAACTTGGTGTGGGTTATTTGCTACAAGGTAGTGAAATCAAGCAGAATTATGGTACACGAACGAGTTTAAGGAACGTACTTTCTTTCACTCTTTAGTGGCTAAAGTTGCCTTCGAATTCTAAATTGCTGACAATTATTAATCCATATTAGCATCTGACAATGCTGATTTGTGAATTTAAATATCCGTTGGTAGAAGCATTTATATTACAATCTACCAACGGATGCTTTATTCAGTCAGAAAATTAGTCTTCGTATTCTGTGGTATCGACGATACCGGCATCGTGTAGGGCTTCCTTGCGTTCACGGCAAGTGCCACATTTTCCGCAGTGTTTTTTCCCACCTTTGTAGCACGAGTAGGTTTCGGAATAGTCCAAGTTGAGGGCTTTCCCACGACGGGCAATGTCTGTCTTTGAGATATTGGTATAAGGTGCAAAAATCTTCACGCCGTCGTAAGTACCGTTTTGCATGGCTTGCGACATGGCGTTGATAAATTCAGCACGACAATCGGGATAGATATCATGGTCGCCGAAATGGTTGGCAATCAATACCTCTTTTAATCCGTAGCTTTCTGCCAGTCCACAGGCAATGGAAAGCATGATACCGTTGCGGAATGGAACGACTGTTGATTTCATGTTGTCTTCGCTATAGTCGCCTTCGGGAATGGCATCCGCACCTTCCAATAACGAACTTTTGAAATATTGCCACATAAAGCTCAAAGGGATAATCAAGTGCTTGATTCCCAATCGTTGACAATGCATGGCGGCATATTCCGCTTCAATCTTGTTGTGGTTAGAGCCGTAGTCAAAAGTGACCGCCAAGGCGATTCTGTCCTTATAGTCGTAGAGCATTGTGACAGAGTCCATGCCTCCCGACAGGACAATGATTGCATCCTTTTCCATAACCTAAAAGTTGTCAATGAAACTGGCTGCCAAACGAGATTTTACCAAATCCTGGTGCTCGTCGTCACCATAGTTGGCAAATGGAAGAATGGCGATACCGCCGCGAGGAGTGAACAAACCGCGCACTTCGATATAGCGGGGATTCATTAATTTCTTCAAATCCTTCATGATGATATTCACGCAGTCTTCGTGGAAATCTCCATGGTTGCGGAAGCTGAACAGATAGAGTTTCAAACTCTTACTTTCCACCATGTCTTCGCGTGGAATGTAGTTGATGATGATTTTGGCAAAGTCCGGTTGGCCGGTCTTCGGACAAAGGCTGGTAAATTCGGGACAAGTGAATGTCACCAAATATTCGTTTTCGGGATGTTTGTTCTTGAATGTTTCCAGTACTTCCGGCGCATATTGGTCGGGATATTTTGTTGCTGTGTTGCCTAAAAGAGTAACACCTTTTAAATCTTCATTAGTTCTTGACATAATTATATGATTTCCTATTAAAGAAAGTCATGCAAAGTTAGGAAAATATCTGTTTGTGAGAAATTGTAAAAACGGAATTTATACTTTTCAATGTTTGCTTTTATAGGACGAATCAATTTAGTCTATCTGGATATCAGACAGTAATAAAAAAAGAGGCTGAATTAAATTTCTTGATTCAGCCTCTTTTATATGGTTACATTAGGAATATGTTCTTTTCCTTGCAAGCCTTGAGATGCTCTTCGGGCCAGATGCTTGCCTGTACTTCGCCGATGTGTGCCTTTTGCAATAGGAACATACACAAACGGCTTTGACCGATACCGCCACCTATAGAATAAGGCAGTTGGCCGTTCAACAATGCCTTGTGGAATTGCAATTCGCGTTTTTCTTCGCAGTTGCGTACTTTCAACTGTTGCGCCAGCGATTCTGCGCTGACACGGATACCCATTGATGACAATTCAAATGGAATGTCCAGAATGTCGTTCCAAAGCATGATATCGCCGTTCAAACCCAAATAGCCGTCGCTGTTCGGTGTAATCCAGTCATCATAGTCGGGAGCACGATTGTCGTGAGGTTCGCCGTTGGATAGGGGAGCACCGATGCCTACGATAAACACGGCGCGATATTTTTTTGTAATCAGGCGTTCGCGTTCCTTGGCATCGCAATCGGGATACATTTGAAGCAGTTCTTCTGAATGAATCGCCTTGATGTCGTCGGGAAGTACGGGGGTGATGTGAGGAAAACGTTCGTAGATGATTTCTTCCGTTTCCTTCAATGCCTTATAAATCTTCTTGACTGTGGCAATCAGATATTCCAAAGTGCGGTCTTCCTTATTAATAGTCTGCTCCCAGTCCCATTGGTCCACATAGAGCGAGTGGATGTTGTCCAAATCCTCATCGGTACGAATGGCGTTCATATCGGTATAAAGACCGAACCCCGGAGCAATGTCGTAGGCACCCAATTTGGTCCTCTTCCATTTTGCCAAAGAGTGAACCACTTCGGCATGTCGTCCGCCCATACATTTAATGTTGAAACCTACGGCATGTTCCACACCATTCAAGTCATCGTTCAGACCTGTGCCTGACAAGACGAATAGGGGAGCTGTTACACGACGTAAGTTCAAAGCCTTTGACAAACGGACTTGAAAAGCATCTTTAATCATTTTGATAGCAATTTCAGTAGTTTCAGGCAAAAGCTTCAAATTATATTTCTTTGGAATGATAAGACCCATGATTTTATATCTTTTATAAATGTATGAGCGACAAAAATAATATTTTATTTCAGATGCCACAAATTATACCAATTATAATAAGTATTACTTATATTTTATAATAAAAGAAGTGGATTTATAATTTGATTTTGTATAAAGTCCTTAAAAAATGCGGTATTTTTCTTTAAAAACGCTCATTTTTATAACAAAAATAAATTTTTTCTTTAAAATTTTATGATGTTTAAGAATTTTTCTATCTTTGCAAAGAAGATGATGAAAAATCATTCCAAAAAATAATAAATTATAACTCTATTACATAAAGTCATTTATTTATGAAAGTAAGTCGTCTGTTTTTAACGATGTTATGCGGTTTCGCATTTTCCGCATCTGCACAAACCATCCTCAATGAGGATTTTGAGAGCGGATCTGACGGAGGTCAGGAGTCTTTTATTGATGTGAATATGCCAACAGGTTGGTCTGTTGTATCACATTATGTAGGTAATGTCGACAAATATCGTTGGCACAATTATTATTCAAAGGGTGGCATGTTAGGTGGAAAGCACTCTGCATGTATTGATGCAGCTTCTTCATTTACACAGGCCGACGATCTTTCTGCTTACGGTCCGAAAGAAGAAATCCTTTTGACTCCGGAATTGAACTTGGATGACACTTATGAATTGTCATTCCTATGGAAAGGTGCATCTGCCTCAGCTTTGGAAAAAAAAGAATACGACATGCAAGTGCGTGTAGTGGAAGTTGGTGTAGATCCTAAAAACGCACCTGTGGTATGGTCTTTTTCAAATCCAGAACAATTAAAAGAAAGTGGTGTTCCAAAGTTCCCTTGGACGGGTTGGACTACTTATAAATCATTAGTTGACTTGAGCCAATACAAAGGCAAGAAAGTAAAAGTGGCATTCGTTCACAAAATGTTTAAAAAAGGTGCTAATATAGGTTATATTGATGACGTTGTCGTTAAGAAATTTACTCCGATTACAACTTCTAAACCTTCTTTGTCAAAGACAATGTACAGCTTCGGTCGAGTTTATGTTGGCTCAAAGATGTATTCAGAAGCTATCTCATTGAAGAACGTCGGTGCTAAAGGCTTGAAAGTGTTGAGAGTCGAAGCTCCTAATGGTATTGGAACAACTATCAAGCCTGAAGATGTGAATTTGGACAAAAACGAAACTTATGATTTCAGTATCAGCTATTCAGCAGGTTTGACAACTCCAGCAAAAGGTGATGTTATCATCAAAACTAACGGCGGTGATGTGAAAGTACAATTCGTTGCCGATAAGGTTGCGTTGTCAAATGGTTGCATGTTTGAAGGTTTCGAACAGGGTATGCCACCGGCAGGATGGTCTTACAATAACGGTTGGAGAACAACAGGTTCTGCATTCGAAGGTGAATTGACAGCTTATTGCTCTGGTGAAGTTAACCAAGCCTGCGAATTGATTTCTCCGAGACTTGACCTTTCAACAGGTACACACAAAACGGCATTTACTTATTTCAACCAATATTATTCAGAAGACGGTACAACTGTAGCTACTACAGATATTAAGGTAATGCTTTCTACTGATGGTGGTAAGACTTGGACTGTTAAAGATATCATCGATTCAGAAGACGGATTCAATGAATTGAGAGAAGTAGAGGTTGATCTTGGTACTCCAGCTTCAGACAACTGTTATTTGAAATGGGTTTACAGCCCACTAAGCTATGGCAATGACGGTTTGATGTCAGAAATCAGTGTATTCTTCTTGGATAGAGTGATCTTGCCATGCGTATATGGTATCGGTGGTGTTCCAATGCCAACAGAAGCCATTACTCCTGAAAATAATGCAGAAAATCTATATGAAAAAGAAATCGAATTGAAGTGGAAACACGCACAATTCGCACAAGGCTATAAAGTATATGTCGGTTCAGATGCTGCTGCAACAAACGTTGTAAACGGTGTTGACGTGAAAGAAGCTACATCATATATCGTTAAGGGTTGTGCTGTTGGTACAACATACAACTGGAAAGTGGTTCCTTACAATGAAGTTGGTGAAACTCAAAACGTTGCTACTTGGAAATTTACAACAGTGGCAGACCAAACAGTGAAATCATACCCTTACATAGAAGGGTTTGAGGGAGAGGTGTTCCCGTCATTAGGCTGGAGAGTCTCAAGTGGTGGTTATACAAAATGGAGATTGAATGAAACAAGTCCGTTTGACGGGAAGTCTTCTGTTTCTGCTCACGCAGGTGGCAATAACCAAGAAACAGTTCTTGAAACTCCACTTTTTGTGTTGCCTGCTGACAAGAAAATGAAAATGTCATTCTATTGGGGTAACGATATGTGCGTCGGTCTTCAAAAAGACGATTCTGGTTTGGTGGAAAACAAAACTGTTGCAGCCGACAATATCGACGCTTGCTATTTTGAAATTTATGTTGACGGGGCTTGGAAACAATTAGCCATCATTTCTGATAAGACAAATACATTTTGGTGTCGCGAACGTGTTGACTTGGCTCCATACAAAGGCAAGACTGTTTCATTCCGCTGGCGTTACTGCGTTCTTGACTATATGAAGGCAATAGGCGTTTCTTTGGATAACATCATTGTCGAAGCCGCTTCTGAGGAAATGGCAGGATTCAATGTTATGGAATGGAATGCTGGTTCAGTGAACTTCAACCAATCAACAAATTCCGGTAACATCATCACTCTTTCTAACGAAGGTAACAAGACTTTGAAAGTGGAAAGCGTACAATTCTCAACTCCTAACTTCGAAAGCTCTTTGGCTGTAGGAACAGTGTTGGAGGTTAAGAAAGGCGTTGCATTCACTATCATATTCAATGCTTTGACTGCTGCGAAAGAAGTTAGTGACAATATGGTCGTTACATTTGAAGGCGGTTATAAAGTCAGCTTGCCAGTTAAGGGTAATGGTTTGTCAGAAGATATCAGATACTATAACTTCGAAAACGATGTTGCCGGTGAATTCAACCCGGAAGGCTTCACCACTATTGATGTTGATAGAAAACCTACTGCTTTCTTGACTGGTTTGGAATTCCCCGGCTACGGTCAACCATTTGCATTCTCTGTACAAGAAGACAAAACTTGGAATAATGTGATTGAACCTGTTTCCGGTGGTAAAGTTTTGGTTGCATTGACTCCTTTTGAAGAAGGTCTTATGACAGACGACTGGTTAATTAGCAACGCAATGGTTGCAACTGCTCAATCTAATTTCAAGTTTCACGCTCGTAACTGGGAAAGTATTAACTCTGTATTGCCTGGAACTCCGTCATCAATCGAAGTATTGGTTAGCACAACAGTGAACAATGACACTAAGGCATTTGAAACAGTAATGGACAAAGTGGAATTGCCATTGTATGACAAACTCGGTTACAAAGTTTACAATGTAGATTTGAGCAAATATGCAGGACAAAAAGTTTATATCGCACTTCGTCACACTGTGCTAAACGGTTTGGGTGCATTCTTCGATGACTTCTATTTCGAACATTTCACAGGGTTTGATGCAGGTGTTGAAACAGTAATGAACGAAGGTAAATTGTCAGTATATCCTAACCCTGCAACATCCGTGGTAAGAGTGAAAGGTGTTGAAGTTGCTAATATTTCTGTTATGAATATGGCTGGCGCAATAGTCTTGAGAGCTGAAGCAACCAACGAAGTGAACGCTGAAGAGTTGCCGGCAGGTGTTTACGTCATGATGGTTCAAACTAACGAAAACACTTTCTCAACCCGATTCATTAAAAAATAAGAACAGATAATAACGAAAATTCTTTAATAACCCAAATAGCCTCTTTGAAGGAAGAGGCTATTTGATTTTAATAAATACTATAATAAAGGCCATGAGTGAAATGAAAAGATTATACGCAGTATTAGTATTTTTAGTATTCTTGTTTTCAGCGAATGCTGAGACAGTGACTGATTATTTGGAAAAATTTGACAATCAGAATGTTAGTCAATCAAAGACCTATGCTCCTGATAAATGGAGTCGTATTGCAGACCCTCTGGAACCAAGTGAATGGAGTTGGGTCTCTACTGTATATGTAAGTTACAAGAATCCGGCTAGCGGAGGTCAAGATGGTGCATATCTTGAAATCGGTTCACAAAGCCTGATGAATGATGATGGTGATACCAAAAACGCCAATGACTATTTGGTAACTCCTGCTGTTGGGGGAAACGTATCCTTCTATTTAAAGAAACAATCGGCATTCTCTGATGCCAATCTAAGAATCTACAATTGTACCAAAAATGGTGATAAATATACTGTCGGTACAACACTAATCAGAGAAGTGACAAACGCAGAATTGAGCCAGGACTTGACTCAATGGACCAAAATTACCCTTCCAGCCGTAGCCGACGGAAGCTATTTGGCAATGCGTTTCGAATCTGTCTGTATTGATGAATTTGTTGCAGACAAAGCAGAAATTGTGAAAGTTCCTTCCTTGATGCTTATGGAATGTAACCTAACCTCACAATCTCAACCTCTTACAGATGCAAACAACCAATTTGAAGTTGCATTTGACGTAACAGTACAAAATAATGGTGAAGTGGATTTGACTCCGGGCATGGAAAACTATTCACTGACCATGTACAACGATTCAAAAACTATTGATATCGTAACAGTTCCTATCCAAGAAGCCTTGGCTGTAGGAGCTAAAAGTTCAGTCATAAAAATTTCTGCCAAAGTAGATGCAGGCGATGCTGACAAATATGAAAATTATAAAGTACGCGAAAATATCACAAAAACAAACGTATCAGGTGCTTGGATTGATTCAAAACCTTATATGCCTGAAATGGTGTTCTGTTCATCTGATTTTGATCAAGAAATCGCTGTGACAGAAGTGCTTGATTTCGGTTTGGTGAAAGATGCGGACTTTACTCGTAATTTCCGTATCAGAAATACAGGTATGGCTCCTTTGAATGTGACTGAATTCACATTGCCTGCCGGATACACTACTACATTTACAGTTCCTGCAACTATTGCTCCACAAGGAGAAGTTGCCATTCCTATTACTTTGAGTGCTGCTGTAGCCGGAACATATAATGGTACATTGAAAATCACAGGCGAAAAAGTAGCTGCCAAAGAATATAACATGACAGGTGCTGTACTTGACAAGAAAAGCTGGTATGAAAACTTTGAAGGCGGTTCAATCCCTTCAAATATGATTTTCGGAAACGAATGGAAAATCGTTTCAGATCCAACGGACTATGTTACTGCAACTAATAAATATTGGGCTGAAAACGGAAACTATTCAAATCCTACAATGATTGTTTCACCGAAATTGAAAGTGAAAGCAGGTGAAGTGTTCAACTTCAGAGCTTCAAAACGTAGCAGTGATTCCTTCTTGAAGGTTTACTATTCAGCAGACCGTAATAACTGGATTTTGGCAAAAGAATTTGTCAATGCTGATTTCTCTGACGAAAAATTGAACTACTATGGTTATGATACATACAAATTCACTATGTTCTCATTGAACACAATTCCAGAAGGAGAATGGTATGTTGCTATAGAAGGTGGTTATGCACGTGTAGATGATATTTTCGGTTACGAAGTCATTCCTGTTGAGCATGATATATTGTTCTTGAGCAATGGAGTCCCTGAAGTCGGCAAGGTGAACCATAAATTGCAAATTTCGACTGTCCTTAAAAATATGGCAGGCGTTGAAGCTGCGGATTCCTATACATTGAAGGCTTATTATAATAATGAACTTATTAACGAATTCACAACTCCTGAATTGGCTGCTTTGTCAGAAACTCAATTTGACATGGCATTCACTCCACATGCTGTAGGTACTTTCCCATTCTACATTGAATTTATGAAAGGCGACTATTGCATTAAGACCAATGAGTCTGAAATCTTGATTGGTGAAGAAGTGGCTGAAGGCGAAAATAAAGTAGGTGTCGGCTCTGAAACTATAGAAGAAGCTCCTGTAAAATTGTACAGCAATTACAGTGAAACTCAAACAGTCTATACGGCGGAACAATTGGCTTTGTCAGCAGGTGCCAAGATTACAAAAATGTCTTATAGTGGTTATGCTGATACTTGGGATACAGAAAAACCTTTATTGAGCCAAATTTCAATCTACGTTGAAAATACAACTGATGCGAAGGCTGATGTTGCCAAACCGAGAGACGTTAAACAAATGACTCTTGTCTATAGCGGTATGGTAGACTTTACAAAAGACGGTTCAGTTACTAACCCAATTGAATACATTGTAGCTGACTTTACAGTTCCATTTGAATATACTGGTCAAAATCTACGTGTTGCTATGGTTGCCAGTGCAACATCATACAAGAAAATTTTGTTCTTGGCAGATTCTTCAACAACAGGCAATACTATTTACAAATCTTCGGATTGGGATATTGCAACAGCTTCATGGAATGCAAAAGACTATGTTCCTGCTGTAACTTTATTCACGGCCAAAGAACCAAGAACTTTGAGCGGTAAGGTTTATAGCAAAGATTACGGACCTCTTTCGAACGTGAAAGTGAAATTAATGGCCGGTGAAGTTTTGTACAGCGCAGTTTCTAACGAACAAGGCTTGTACTCAATTTCTGTCATTCAATCTGAAAAAGACTACAAATTGGTTATCGACGAAGTCGAAGCTTATGACAAATATGAACACGCTGAATTGATTAACTTGTCAGCAGGCGATCAAGTCTTTGATATTTGCCTCACTCCATTCTCTGGAGTTGGAGAAATAGAAGTGGCAAATCTTGCTGCTTACGGTGCAGAAGGCAGAATCATTGTAAAAGCCAATGCTGCTGAAAAGGTCAATGTCTATAACATTGCAGGCCGTATGGTAAGAAGTGTGAATGTAGAAGAAGGCACAACAATCATTGAAGGTCTGATGGCAGGATTCTATATTGTCAACGGAACAAAAGTTGTGGTAAGATAATTACTGAACAGGGAACACCCCCTGATCCTATAAAAGAGAATGTTTGGAATGCGAGTTCCAAACATTCTCTTTTTGTGCCGTAATATATGAAAAATACGCTGTGCAGATATTGACTTGATAAATGAATTGCATTGAAAAACTTATAGATGTTAATATAATAGTGTCTTTTTCTTATATTATTCATTGCAGAACTTGTAAATATTTATAACTTTGCATCTGTCTTTAACCGTAATGTTCAAACGGTGCATGGTTGGAGATTTACTAACATAGAATTTAATCAAACCTTGAAATCGATTGCTTGAAACTTGGGTTTTCAACAATCTCATTTCTTAAAAAACATAAAACAAATGAAGAAATTGTCCAGTTTATTGTTTCTACTGATTATCTCGTTAAGTTTTACAGCTTTTGCTCAAAGCATGAACTGCCAACTTGATATTACAGTTACAGCTAAGAATGGCGAATCTCTTTCAGGAGTCGCTTTTGAACTTATGCATACCGACTATAGTCTGTCCTATCCGGGCACAGTATTGGATGCACAAGGCAAATTTTCCACAAAGGTTTATGCCGGTCCTCACCACATCAAAATCGCCAAAGCAGGCTTGAATACCTATGAGGCTGATTTTGAAGTTACCACAGCAGGAAAACAGTTGAATATTGAATTGGAGGAGGCTGTGCGTGTGCCATTCGCTTTGAAAGCAAAAACCACTCACGATATCATGAGCGGTAAAAACGATATTCACTTCTCTTGGAACAAGGAAGAACCTGTGTTCTTTGATGACTTTGAAAGCCACAACGCATGGGCTATCAATTTTGGACAATGGACAGGTATTGACGGCGACCAACTGGCTACAGCGGCTTTGGCAGGCGACTATTCTAACCGTGGCGGTTTCCAATATGCGCAAATCATCAGCCCGTTGAAAGTTGACCCTGTTTGGTGGTATGAATACCCTGTATTGCGTCCGTTCGGCGGTCAACAATATGTAGGCTTTATCCGCACAAATTCAGGGGAAGCCAATGATGACTGGTTGATTTCTCCAATGGTGACTATCGGTAATGAGAACGTCGTTTCATTTATGGCAAAAGCGGGAGACCGTTGGCCAGAACGCTTCGAAGTATGCATCACCAATGCAGAAAACCCGACAGTCAATGATTTCGTTGCCCTTTCTTCAGGTAACTACGAAACTGTCACTTACGAACAATGGGTCAAGAAAGAATACGACTTGTCAGCCTATGTAGGTCAAAATGTGAAGATTGCCATCCACTATATGAGCGAGGCTGCCCGTTATGGCGCATTTATGTTGATGGTGGACGATTTCTTTATCGGACAAGTTGAAAAACCATTGAATAAAAATATGGCAAGACGTGCAGTCAAGGCTGCTAATGCCAATGAATCGTTTGAAGTTTATTTGGACGGTAAAAAATACAGCACAGTCAAAGAACCTCAATATGTATTCTTTGATGTGCCTGCAGGAAACCACACTGTCGGTGTGAAAGCGGTTTATGCTACTGCTGAGACTGAAATTGTGTCATTGCCTGTTACTGTTTCTGCTGACTATGCAGAATTGAGAATGAACGTTACAGCCAACAATGACGAAGTCATCAATGGCTTGACATTATCTATGATTGAAAAGACAAGCGGTGAAGCCTATAATTTCCCAATCACAAACGGTGCTGTAGTTCTGCCTTCATTGCCATTCGGTACTTATCTTCTCAACATCAAGTCGGATGCGTTTGAAGAATACAACCAAACTGTAGAATTTACAGGCAAGAAAACAATGGATATTGTTTTGAAGGAAATCATCTTCAATCCGTCAAATATTACTATCAATTCCACTGAAAACGCAGCAGGTACATTTGATGTTGCCGCTTCTTGGAACAAGGATTTGGGCTATACAGAAGGTTTCGAATCTATGCCTGACTTTGCAACAGGTTCATTCGGCGGATGGCGTTCAATCGACGTGGACAAGATGCCTGTTTATCCTATCGCCTTGGGTGATATAACCAATGTGGTTTCATTCCCGGGCTCGGGTACACAAACATCACCGACACCGATTGCTCCAATGGTATTCAATCCATATAAGACAGTTCCGGCTATGGCTCCTGCCGATCCTGCAATCATGGCACCGGAAGGAAACAAGACCATTGCTTTCTTCTCAACAATGCAAACTCGATCAGACAAATGGTTGATTTCTCCACAACAACATATCAATGCTGACTATGTCGTTAAGTTTGTTGCCAAGGCTTATGCTTCATTCCCTGAAATTATCGAAGTTTGCGTTTCAACAGAAGATGACGCTATCGAAAACTTTGTCAAGATGGACCGCATCACATTGGATACCCAATGGACAGAATATGAATTGGATTTGTCAGCCTATAAAGACCAAAAAATTTATATCGGTATTCACTATGTTTCTACCGACGCATTCTTGGCTCAAATGGACGTGTTCTATGTAGGTCCGAAGAACGAAGCAAGTGCTAAAGTGGGCAATGTGTTGGAATACGAAGTTTATTTGGATAATGCTTTGTTGGGCAAGACTAAGGAATCCAACTATAACTTTAAAGGTTTGAGCGCAGGCTCTCACACTATCGGTATTAAGGCTATCTACAAAACAGGTGCTTCTGAAATGACTAACTATACCTTCAACTTGGTGGCAGGTGTGGAAGAGTTTGAAACATCAGCCGTTGCTGTAGTAGGTTTGGACGGTGCAATCAAGGTGGTAGCTCCACAAGCTGCTGATGTTGCAGTCTTCAATATGGCAGGTCAAGTGGTGGTTGCAGATGCTGTAGAAGGCGAAGCTGAACTACCTGTCAATGCCGGACTTTACATCGTGAAAGTAGGTACTGACGTATTTAAAGTTGCAGTAAAATAAATTTCTTCAAATTAAATAATTTAAAGGAGGGAAGCCGACAACGGTTTCCCTCCTTTGTTATTTTTGACTCTCAGCCTGCTATTGGGCGTAGCTTGCACACCAAGCTCCAATCATCGTGCGCATTTGACGGATTCTCAAATGTTTCGTCTTTTCAGTGATGAGGAAACGCCCATGAAGAAAGCCACTTATGCAGGAGATGTTCTGCATGAGGGGTTGCAGTGGTAATCAGTCTTTCTTGTTGGATGCTTTCTCCTTGCGGGAGTTGACCCATGAGTGATAAATTGCCATTAAAATACCGAAAAATATGCCTTGTATGACATTTCTTGTCCAAGGAATATCGGGATTGTCGGTCAGCCAGTTGATGGCTTCACCGATGATGAAGAATATGACTCCGTAGAGCACTGCGTAACCTATGAAAAATAGAACTTTTTTCTTTGTTATTTTTATCATGCGTAGGGGAAATTATTGTTTCTTGTTTTTCTTTCTACTTTTCTTCGCCAATTTTTTCTGCTGTTTCAATTGGTCTTGCCATTTCTGTACAAATGCCATGATGATACCGAATATTGCACCCTGAGCCAGATAGCTTTGCCATGGGGTAGGATCGCCGAGCACCAAGTCCATAATCAGACAAATCAAGCAGAATGCTATTCCGTAGAGCAGCATGTAGCAGACAAATGTGATGGCTGATTTTTTAGTAATTTTCATAAATCGGTAGAATTAAGTCTTTCGGAGTACAATATTAACAAAAATAATCAGTATTTAGGGGATATTGTGAACTAAAAATCAGGCATTGGCAGATTTGAGGGAATTTGTTTCCTTATCAGCCTATTCTACAGACTATGATTTTGATATAAATTGATAAATTCGTAAATTTGCGACTATACAATATGCATAAAATGAGCTCAATATTAGATAAAGAAAAAAACGAATTGTTGGTCAATTGGGAGCCTGCTCCGGAAAAACCAACTGCAGAAAATCCCCATCGTTTCGGCCCCGGTATGGACAAACATGGTCACATTACAGGCGTAGCTCCTGAATGGGACGGTGTTGACGAGGCGACAAAACGTACGGTCATTGACTATGAGGACGTGCGCAGAATGGTGCCGAAATTAGACGGTAAGAAAAAATTGGTGAATTCCGTTTTGAAGTTCTTGAAAATCAGTAATGTCAACTATTTTCATCACAGAAACTTGGATACTCCGGGACCGCGTTTCGTGCGTGGCTTGTTGGACGATTTCCGTATCAATGAACGTATAGACGGTGCATCAGTGCTTGAAAATCTTCCTGAAGGAGCATTTATTACAGTTTCCAACCACCCGTTCGGTGCAATTGACGGTATCATGCTGATTGACGTGATTGCCTCTCGTCGCAAGGACTACAAAGTGATGGTGAACATGATTCTGAATGCCATTCGTGGTATGCGCCCTAATTTCATTGCCGTTGATCCTATGGCATCGGACAATCCTGAAAAGCGTGCCGCTACGATGAAAGGTATCAAGGAGGCCATGATTCATGTGAAAAAAGGTCATCCTCTTGGATTCTTCCCCGCAGGTGCGATGTCGAAATACAACCGTCACATGCGTTTGGAAGACCGTGAATGGCAACCGAACATCATTCGTTTGATCAAACAATTGAACGTGCCTGTCATCCCTGTCTATTTCCATGGCAGAAACAGTTGGCTGTTCAATTTTTTGGGCGTGGTTTGCTGGCAACTTCGAACAGTGCGTTTGCCGTCGGAAGTGTTCAGTCACTATGATACTACCTATCACATTTCCATTGGTGACATCATTACTCCAGAAGAGCAGAAAAGTATCGAGAACCTTGAAGACTTTGGCAAAATGCTCCGTGAACGTACTTACGCTTTAAGAGACAGAAAATAGAACTTTTTCTGTTCCTTTTTCGTTATCCTTTTGAAAGAAAAATACAACAAGATGAAAAAATCATATTTAATAATATTGGGTTTGGCGTCGGCTTTAATGGCGAATGCACAGCTGCCGTTGAGCTCAAGCGATGCTGACGGCTATTTGTCCCGTGGCCTTTCCATGTTTGAAGACAAGAACTATAGCGGCTGTATCGACCAATTGACTGTTTTGAAACAAATCGCCCCACAAGTTGGGGTGCAGGAAGAGGCAGACTATTACATCGCTCTTTCAAAATACAAGCGTGGGGATGCCGATTGTTTGAAAGCATTGCACAATTTTATCGTGTCGCATCCGGGTTCTGCACGCCGTTGCGAAACATGGTTTGCAATAGGTGATTATTATTTCATCAATCAGAAATATGGCGATGCCATCAACGCTTTCAACAAGGTGGCTGACGATACGTTTATCCCGAAATCATCCGACGAGTTGATTTACCGCCGTGCGTTCTGCTATTTGAAACTGGCTGAATTCGACAAGGCACAAGAGGGTTTCAACAAATTGAAAGGCAGTCGTAAATACAGGGAATCTGCTGTATTCTATGCTGCCTATATAAGTTATATCAAAGGAGACTATGCCAGTGCGGAAGAAGGCTTTAACCGTATTTCCAATACAAGTGTGTTGAAGAATGAGGCACGCTATTATATCTGTCAAATCCGTTTCGAGGACCAGGACTATTCTACTGCCGTTTCTATCGGTAATTCATTGTTGAATGTGGACTTTCCGCAGGAGATGAAAGCCGAATTGCACAGGGTAGTGGGAGAAAGCGAATATAACTTGGGCAACAATTCACGTGCGGTGGAAATGTTGAACCAATATATGAATCTTTGCACAACCGCTCCGCAACGCACCTCACTTTATATCTTGGGTCTGGCGCACTATAGAAACGCAGAATATACCGATGCTGTTACTCGTTTGGACGGAGTGACAGGCGTTGAGGATGCTTTGGCACAAAGTGCTTATTTATATATCGGTCAGGCTTATTTGCAGACTGAAAACAAAAATGCCGCACTGATGGCATTTGAGAAGGCGTACAAGATGAATTTCGACCGTGACGTGCAGGAAACTGCGTTCTACAACTATGCGATTATGCAGAGCAAGGGAGCGAGAGTACCGTTCTCCAACAGTGTAACGGTTTTCGAGGATTTCTTGAACCAATTCCCAAATTCTCAATATGCGCCACACGTGGAAGACTATATCATCAATTCCTATATGGCGAGCAAGGATTATGACAATGCTTTGGCAACCATTGCCAAAATCAATAATCCGTCTGGCAAAATCTTGAAGGCAAAACAGAATTTGCTGTATCGTGTAGGTGTCCGCGAATATTTGTCGGGCAATGCCAAACGCAGTTTGGGCTATTTCCAAAAGGCAGACCAATTGGCAAGCTATGATACACACATTGCCAATGAAACTTCTTTCTGGTTGGGCGAGACTTACTACGCCAACCGCGACTATGTCAAATCTCAATCTAACTATAACCGCTATTTGAAAAGCGGTGCTTCGTTGAATCAGGCTTTGGCAAACTATGGTTTGGGTTATGCCTTGTTCCAACAAAAGAAATACACATCGGCTTTGGATGCCTTCAATAAGGTGCTATATTCCCACAAACTCGACGCTTCGCATGTCAACGATGCCTATAACCGTATCGGTGACTGCTATTATTACGGTAGAAACTATGCGAAAGCTGAATACTACTATTCCAAAAAGTTGGATATGAGTGGGGTGAATTCTGATTATGCTTTGTATCAGAAAGGTTTCATGTGCGGTTTGCAACGCCGTCATAATGACAAAATTGAAATTATGGATGAAGTGGTTCGCACTTATCCTAATTCCATCTATGCACCGAAAGCCGTGTTTGAGAAGGCACAGGCCTATATTGCTTTGGATAAAAATTCAGCGGCTGAAAATACATTCGAACGCTTGATGAATGACTATCCCAAGACAGTCGAAGCGCGTCAGGGACAATTACAGTTGGCGATGTTGCTGAATGTGCAGGGCAAGCGCGAAGAGGCCCGCAAACAATACAAGTCATTGATTCGCAAGTCTCCTTCCAGTGAAGAGGGCAAGGTGGCTACCGAGGACTTGAAGGTGATGTATGCCAATGACGGCAATTTGAAGGAGTTTGCGCAATTCATGAAGAGTGTGGATACATCCTTTGAAATTGATACCAACGAAATGGACCGTCTTACTTTCCAATCAGCCGAAGATGCCTATGTGGCTGACGGTGTGACTGAAAAGTTGAGAAAGTATGTGTCTGCATTCCCGAATGGACAACAAGTGGGACAAGCCTACTACTATTTGGCAGAAAGTGCTTACCGTGAACAAGATGTGGAAAATGCGTTGAAATATGTCAACGAGGCATTGAAAGCCGCTCCCGACGCTTCCTATTCAGAAACGGCATTGGCGATTAAGGCTGAGATTCTGTTGAACGAGCAGGATTTGGACGCAGCCAAGGATGCTTTGGTGAAATTGCACGCAAAGGCAACTACTACGGTCAATCGCCGTATAGCTTTGTCTGGATTGACTCGTGTGGCTCACTATGCGGAAGACAGTTCCAATGTTATTAAATATGCCAATGAATTATTGGCAATGAGCGACTGCCCGAAAGAATTTGAAGAAGAGGCCAATTTCTACAAGGGTGTGGCTCACGAAAATTTGGGCGACAAGCAGGAGGCGATTGCAGACTACAAGAAAGTGGACAACCTGCAGTCTTCATTCGGAGCTGCCGCTACTTTCCGTTTGGCTGAACTTTATTTCTCTGACGGCAAATATGATTCTTCAGAGAAACTGCTCAATAAAATCATAGAATCGGGAACTCCGCATCACTATTGGATGGCGCGTGCGTTTATCCTGATGTCGGATGTTTGCAAGAAGCGTGGCGATAAGTTCCAGGCGCGTGAATACTTGGAGAGCTTGAAAGCCAACTATCCTGGCAATGAAGGCGACATCTTTGAAATGATTGATACCCGTTTAAAAGCATTGAAAAAATAATCATGAATATTAAGAAATATATCGTAATTGCAACTTTGGCCTTGATTGCCTTTCCTGCCTTTGCACAAGAGCCGGAAAAGGACTTGCAGAAGGCTATCGTAGTTGAAAAAGATTTCGTTCCGGTAGAGACCAAGGCGGTGAAACCGGCTACAACTCCGGCAGAAGCTCCGGTGCAAATACAACAGACAAATCTGACTTATAGCGACTGGACCGTTCCTGCTCAATTCGAAACGAAATTGGTACCGCAATCACCGATTCAATATTCGGGCGGTCAGAAATTTTACAAGAAACCGGGCTATTTCAACTTCGGCATGGGTAATTTCCTCAATGCTGTGGGTTCGGTTGGCTACCGATTTGTGGATACGGAAAAAACTAAATTCGGTGCGTGGTTGCAGCATAATTCTACCAAAGGCAGTGTCAATCCCGATGGAATGCCTGACGTCAGACAGTTTGTCGTGGAGGAACGTGTAGGTCTGAATTTCAGCAACCAATTCTCCAAGGGCTCGCTTTCGGCAGGTTTGGTATATCACTTTGACAAGTTTAATTACTATGGTGCTGTCAATGATTTGTTGGGCGATGAAAAACAGACAGTGAATGATGTTGCCGTACAGTTGATGTGGCAGAACGTTCCCGACGAGTCCAATAGTCTGAACTACCATATCGGTATGGAATACGATTATTTGGCGATGGACAAAGGTCTTGCCAATGGCTTTGACGGTACAAAATATTCTTTTGAAAAGGGAGTCGTTGAAAATCGACTTAAAGCACAAATCGGCGCTGAAATAGTGCTTGACGATTTGGCTTACGTGGGCTTGAACGCAGATTTCAACTATATGGCTTATGACAATCCTTACTATTGGGACGGTGAACATTTCCAACCTATGGCCGATGACAAGTCGTTCAGTATGTTGTCGTTGAATCCTTATTATAGCAAGCGTACTGACCGCATGAACTTGAAAATCGGAGCTATGGTTGACCTTTCATTCAGCCGTGGACAATTTTTCCGCATTGCTCCCGATGTGCACATGGATTGGGCTATCAGCCGTAAGGTGGGATTATTCATCAAGGCTACG